>JAFYNW010000354.1 GCA_017547995.1 Clostridia bacterium
AAGCCAAACGGCTATAGAAGCCTTCACGTTATTCTTGAAATTCCTATCTTCCTTTCAAACAAGAAGAAGTATATGAAGGTGGAGGTGCAGTTCAGAACTATTGCTATGGATTTCTGGGCAAGCCTTGAACACAAGCTCAAGGATAAGAAGCAGATAAGCGAAGCGGAAGTTATTGCGGCAGAGCTCAAAAAATGCGCTGACGATATCAGTGCAATCGATAACGAAATGCAGAGAATCCGCGACAGAATTGAAATAATCTAAAATAAAAGCAGCCTGATTAAAAGGCTGCTTTTTCGTTTGTGCTTAAGCGACAAAAAACCACCTGCTCTGCAGGTGGGATAAAAAATCTTTAGATACAAGAAACCCCTCCTTTGATATAATTGAGATTGGGTCACCAATCGAAACAAAGGAGGGGTTTAATGAAAGACATAAGTAGTTTATCACATTCAAAATGGAGATGTCAATATCACATAGTATTCGCACCAAAATACAGAAGAAGAGTGATATATGGTCAGCTGAAAAAAGATATTGGAGTGATACTGAGAAAGCTATGCGAGCAGAAAGGAGTCGAAATAATAGAAGCAGAAGCATGCCCAGATCACATCCATATGCTTGTGAGCATACCGCCAAGTATAAGGGTAAGTGACTTTATGGGATATATGAAAGGAAAGAGTACCTTGATGATATTCGACAGACATGCAAACCTGAAATATAAATATGGAAGCAGACATTTCTGGTGCAGAGGATATTATGTAGATACGGTAGGCAGAAATAAGGAAGCCATAAAGGAATACATAAAGAATCAGTTGGAAGAAGACATCTATGAAGATCAGATAAGTCTGAAAGAATACGTAGACCCGTTTACGGGTAACAAGAGTAAATAAAGGCATAAAAACAGGCCGCTTTAGCGGCGGCCTGTGAAAGTGATGCGATTGGTGGCCTATTCAGTGCGCCTTAAGGCGCTGGCCGGTACGGTGCCCTTCTAGGGCTTTTTCAAGCCACCAGTTTTACTGGTGGTATTTGACTTTGTTATAGTATGATTTACTTGATAGCTTTGCGGATAACAGGGATGATGAGCACTGCGATAGCACCTGCAACAGCCGCTGTTGTAAACTGGAGAATGCCGAAGTTTACAGACATAACCGCCGCCTGCTTCTCAGGAAGCTGAAGAACAGTTGGGATAAGGAACTTGACGATGAGCAGGTTGAGTGTTACAAACTTGAGAAGAGCCGCGAGAGCCGCAGTTGCCGCATTACATACGATGCAGGCTGGCTTCTTGAGAAGTTTTGGAAGAATGCCCCAGACGAGAACGAGCACCATATTGCCGACTGCGATTGCAGGAACGAGCGGAAGAAGTGCAGGACCGATGCCGAACATAAATGCGAAGAATGGAGAAAGAGCCGCTACAGTAAGGCCGGATGGCAAGCCGCCGATAACAGTCGCCATAATAAGCACGAGATTTACGCACGAGCCTGTGAGAATCTGATTATTGAGCGCCGCAGTTGCACCCTGAAGCACAACGAGAAGTGCGATAAAAACAGCTGTCTGTGTAATCCATTTAATCTTGGATTTATTCATTTTTTTGTTCCCCCTATGATGATTTTGTGGTATAATGCCAATATAGACCTTTTGATAAGACCAATTGGATGTTTATATTATAACAGTAAAAGCAAAGGTGGTAGGTTGCCAATGCAACGAAAATGGAAAAACTTTTCACAATCTTTCGAAAAATGCCCGATGTTCAATGGAATATCAACAGATGAAATAATGGATTTCCTCATCTGCTCAAAAGCCGAGCTAAAACAATATTCGAAAGGCGAGATAATCATATCGCAGGGCGAAAAAATCACAAGCATAGGCATACTTGTCGAGGGCAAGGCCGAGGCAATGAAAATCGACCCCCACGGCAATGCATACCTTGCGGCGCAGATTTCGGAGGGCAATATTTTTGCAGACCTCCTTGCGGCGGGTGAGGACAGAGAATGTCCCGTTACAGTCATAGCCACGAAGGATTCCGCAGCATGTATGATTCCGTGGAAGTCTGTGCTTATCAGATGTGAGAAAAACTGTCATAAGCACAATATCATCCTTGAAAATCTCATCAAGGCATTTTCCAATAAGTTTTTCGAGCTTTTCAGCAGAATAGATTGCCTTACGGCGCGAAAAGTCGAGGATAAAGTGCTGACTCTCCTTGAAAAATACCGCAAGGACGGGGAAGACAAAATAAAGCTTCCTTTCGACAGAGAAGGGATGGCAAATTATCTTGCCATCGACAGAAGCGCCCTTTCACGCGAGCTGAGCAGAATGAAAGACAAGGGTATAATCGACTACAATAAAAATGAATTCGTAATCTTAAAGAAGGTGAATATATGAAGATTTTTGCAGCACCTGACAGCTTCAAGGGAAGCATCACGGCAAAGGAGTTTTGCGACGTCGTAAAAAAGGTCTGCAACGAAAAGGGCATTGAGACAATGCTTTTTCCTATGGCAGACGGAGGCGAGGGCACGATTGAAGCCATCACAGATGGTCTCGCTGGCAGATACGTCAGCACAAACGTAACTGCACCACTGGGCGAAACTATCGAAGCAAAATATGGTGTGCTTGACGATGGAACAGCCGTTATGGAAATGAGTCAGGCGTCCGGCATCGGCTACGTAAAGGGGAGAGAAAATCCTTTCAGGGCTTCTACAATCGGTACAGGTGAAATGCTTTACAGTGCTCTTGAAAGCGGAGCTAAGCGTATCATAATCGGCATCGGCGGCAGTGGTACAAACGATGGCGGTGCAGGAGCGCTCCACGCGCTCGGAGTACGCTTCTATGATAAGGATAAAAACCAGCTTTTTCCATGTCCTGAAGAACTGAAGAATCTGGACAGCGTAGATTTTTCTCACCTAGACGAAAGACTGAGACATACAGAAATCATCGTAGCGAGTGACGTCAAAAATCCGCTCTGCGGTGAAAACGGTGCATCCTTCGTATTCGGCAAGCAGAAGGGCGCGAGCGATGAAGATAAGATAATCCTCGACAATATCCTTAAAAATATGGCCGATATCATTGCGAAAACAACGGGTGTCGACCATTCTGAAAGAGAAGGCGCCGGCGCGGCAGGCGGTCTCGGATTTGCACTTATGCAGCTGCCGAAGGTCACCTTCCGTCCGGGCTTTGAGGTTATAGCCGAAATCCTCGATATTGAAAAGAAAATGGTGGATTTTGCGCCCGATATAGTCATCACAGGCGAAGGTCAGCTCAATTTCCAGAGTGAAATGGGCAAGCTTCCGGTTGAAATTGCAAAAATGGCAAAGAAAAACGGCTTCAAGTGTATTTCGATAGTTGGTGCATTCGGGGAAGGTTATGAAAACTGCCTGAAATACTTCGACGAAGCACATCAACTTATGGAAGAGGGCATGACGGCTGAATATTCAATAAATAATGCTGCTTTGCTTCTTGAAAAGAAATTGAACATATTGTGAAATCTTACTATATAATATTGAAAGACAAGGAAAATTATTGTATAATAAAATAATTATATAGGAATATCTTGAAAAGATATATGGAAGGGGAGGTATAATTGAATAAAAAATCATTTTCCATCGTGGATGAGTCGCTCAATCCGTGGAAAGTCATAATCTTCCTTGCGTGGCCGATATTCGTAGAGCAGATTCTCGTCTCGCTCGTACAGGCTGTCGACACAGCTATGGTAGGCTCGCTTGGTGCAAATGCAACGGCATCGGTTGCAATCAGTCAGTCGCCTAATATGATGATGAACGGTGTCATCATGGCGATGGGTATCGGTTTTACGTCGCTTGTCGCAAGAAGCGTTGGCGCAGGGGATAAGGAAAGAGCAAAGTCCCTTATCCGTCAGGCGATTCTTCTCGTTCTCGCAATAGGCATTCCGCTTGCGGCTCTCTGTTTCGGTCTTGCTCGTCATATTCCAATGTGGATGGGCGGCGCAGAGGACATTCTCGATACAGCGGCTACTTATAACAGAATCTTTGCCTGCGGCCTCGTTTTCCGCAGTATGACAATGGTGCTTACAGCGATTTATCGCGGATTCGGCGACAGTAAGACACCTATGAAGGTGAATATTGCCGTAAACCTTATCAACGTTGTCGGCAACTTCCTTATGATTTACCCAACAAGACAGCTTTCTGTTTTCGGCTTTGAATTCACAATGCCGGGTCTCGGATGGGGTGTTGCAGGTGCAGCTACGGCAACAGCACTTTCGACAATTATCGGTGCTCTCGCACTCCTCGCGGTAACGTTCTTCAGAAAATCCGAACTTCAGATCAGCTTTAAGGACGATTTCAGACCAAACTGGAAGGAAATCTCCTCTGTTTTCAGAATCAGCTTCCCTGCAATGTGCGAACGCTTTGTAATGAGCGGTGCATCGGTAATCGTGGCGAGCACAGTAGCATCACTCGGTACGGTAGCCGTTGCGGCACAGAATCTTGCAGGCACAGCAGAATCCCTGAGCTTCATGCCGGGCTTTGCATTCGGTACAGCGGCAACAACACTTTTCGGCCAGTCACTCGGCGCAAAGCGTCCTGAACTTGGCAAAAAGTACGTATCCTATACAATCCGACTCGGCTCAATCGTAATGCTTTTCATGACACTTGTGATGTTCTTCGGCTCACGCGTCATTATGGGCATCTTCACTCCTGATGAAGCGGTAATCGAAATGGGCAGCATCCTCGTCAAGATTCTCGCTCTCATTCAGGTGCCACAGATGATTGCAATGGTTTATTCCGGTGCTCTCAAGGGCGCAGGCGATACAAAGAGCCCATTCCTCGTTGCTCTCTTCTCAATGTGGGGCGTGCGAGTACTCGGCGTTACAATCTGCGTAAGACTTCTCGGCATGGGTATGCCGGTCCTCTGCACATGTATGTGTACAGACAACGTTGTGCGTTTCATTCTTTTCGCTACAATTTACAGAAAAGAAAAGTGGCGCAAGCATATTGGTGTATAAAAATAAAAGCTCTCCGTTTTTGGAGAGCTTTTTCTATATACCGCTGAAAATAATTGAAATACCGAGCAGAATAAACACAACGGGCACGATAATGCCCTTATATTTGTCGATAATTCTCCTGAGCGAAGGTAAATCGGAAAGCTTCATGGCAAGTACGCACCATAAAACCGCCATAACGGCGAAAACAAGGAGAGTTATGATAAAAGAAATCATATTCATTCCCATAAAAAGGGGAAGATATATGCCGACGTTGTCGCCACCTGCCGAAAGCGTAAGCAAAAGCACGCTGATTATACCGCCGCCTGAAATATGGTCATCATCGTCATCTTTGTCGAAAATTGCCTTGATACCAAGCAGAATCGGCACTATACCCAGCAGAAATGCGTATTCACTCAGCAGGGGAGCGAGAGAGTATGCCCCGAGATAGCTGACGAGGGCAAGCGCCAATATCCCCGCAAGATGCCCGAGAAACACGTCCCGTTTGCGTACAACCGATGTGAATAGAAGCGTCAGCAGAAAAATATCGTCAATATTCGTGCTGACGTAGGCTATAACAGCCATAAATATATCGTAAATCAAATGAATACCTCCATATACTGAAAAAAGCAAGTCATAAGACTTGCTTTTTCCTGGTGCCGCTGGCCGGACTCGAACCGGCACGATATTGCTATCGAGGGATTTTAAGTCCCTTGCGTCTACCGATTTCGCCACAGCGGCAGATTTTAACGGAAATTATTATACCACTTACAAAGGCAAATGTCAAGAAAATATAGCATAAATAATGAAGCAATACAAAAATATTCATATTGATTTTTTTGCCTTATTTGATATAATAAGATATATAAAGAATAAATGAAAAGAGGGGCTATTATGAAAGTAACAGTCAGAATTCCTTTCCTTAACGATGCTATCAAGGAAAGACTTACAAAAACAGCAGACGAAATCGGCTATTCCATCAACTTCCTTTCCATGGACGACGTGACACTCGCAGATTTCGGCGACAGCAACATCCTCTTCGGCAGATTCCCTGCAGAAATGATCAAGGACGTCAAGGACCTCAAGTGGCTTCAGCTTCCTTCCGCAGGTATCAACGGCTTTACAGACGACAGCATTTATCCAAATAACGACGTTATCCTCACAAACGCAAGCGGTGCTTTCGGCGTTACAATTGCAGAATATCAGGTTATGATGCTTCTTATGATGATGCGTATGGCTCCTCAGTATCTTGAAGGTCAGAAAATCGCACGCTGGAAGAATCTCGGCGCAGTGCGCTCCATTTTCGGCAGCCGTATTCTCGTTGTCGGTACAGGTAACCTTGGCGGCGAATTCGCAAAGCGCGTAAAGGCTTTCGGCGCTTACGTTGTAGGTATCAGAAAGAACGGCAATCAGCTCGTTGAAGGCTTCGACGAAATGCATAACATCGCAGACCTCGATGAACAGCTGGGACTTGCTGACGTTATCGCTCTCAACCTCCCGGGTACAGATGATACAACAGGCCTTATGACAAAGGAACGTATCGCAATGCTCAAGGAAGATGCAATTCTTATGAACGTTGGCCGCGGCACAGCTATCGACCAGGATGCTCTCAATGAGGCACTCCGTGGCGGCAAAATCGCAGGCGCTCTTCTCGACGTAACAAATCCTGAGCCACTTCCTGCAGACCACCCACTCTGGACAGCTCCTAACTGCCTCGTGACACCTCACGTTTCCGGTAACTACTCTCTCCAGTATACTTGCGAAGTCCTTCTCGACATCTTTGAAAACAACCTCAAGAAGTTTGCAAAGGGCGAAAAGCTTGACAACGTCGCAGACCGCAAGGCTGGCTACTAATATTCAGTTTCACAAAACAAAAGCACTCTGCAAGGGGTGCTTTTTTAACGCATAAAAGGTTTCTTCATATAATAATAGCAGGAGGGGATTATATGAAAAAACGAAAACCGTGCCTTATAGAATACATAACCGTAATGATAATCGGAATAATGACGGCACTCCTGCTGCCCGTATGGCTTTGCTTTTCGGTGATAGTTGGCCTGCTCGTGCTTGTATGCTTTTTGCTCTGATGTAAAATACTGTAAAAACACTCTATATGGTGTTCTGTTATATCGATACCACTAAAGTCGCATTATGTCGAAACTTGCGATGGAATCATGTGGAAAAAATTGGAAATAAGTAGTATAATATAGACATAATATATGGGGGTAATGGAAATGACAGATTTTACAATGGACTACTATCTGACGTCGCGGACGACAGAAACCGAAGGAATGAGTATGGAATCCTATGGGATAAAGCTTGTGCAGACGTATAACGACGGCAGAGTGCTGACACTCAGCATTCCCGATATAACCGTACACAAAAGCCTCATTGAAATGCTGATGACAATGATGGAAAAAGGCTTTGTGACGATTATGACGGCAAGGGAAATTGTGGAGGATTTTCTTGAAATATAGCAAAGAGTATGGTATAATAACAGAAAATAATGTTATTCAGGTGAAAAATATGAAATGCCCATACTGCAGCTATAGCGAAAGCAAGGTTATCGACTCCCGTCCTACAGATGATGGCAACAGCATCAGAAGAAGACGCGAATGTCTTTCCTGCTCAAAGAGATTTACAACATACGAAATTATGGAATCCGTTCCTGTTGTCGTAGTTAAAAAAGATGGCTCCCGTCAGAGCTTTGATAGAAATAAAGTCATTTCCGGCATGGTAAAAGCATGCGAAAAGCGTCCTGTCTCCCGCGAAGTGCTCGATAGAGCAGCTGATGAAATCGAACAGGTATTGCTCAATTCTCTTGAAAAAGAAATTCCGGTTGAAAAAATCGGCAATCTTGTTATGGAAAAGCTCAAGTCTATCGATGAAGTGGCTTACGTCCGCTTTGCATCTGTATATCGTCAGTTCAAGGATATCAATACGTTTATGGAAGAGCTTTCCAAGCTTCTCAATAAAAACTAAAGAATTCTGTCGAAGGAAGGCGAGTCCAGCGTCTGCACTATTTTTATAAGTGCAATAAGCTCCTCTGTTGCGACAGTGTAATCTTCCTTATCATCGGACACCAGCGACGAGCATATCGCAAACTGGGTGTCAATCATATCAAGCTTATCATGTGGGATAACTGCGGAGAAAAAACTCCTGTGGTCGTCCCATATTTTTTGCGCGGCAAAAAGGGGAGCGCTGTCAAAGATTCCATCCTCAACACAGCTTAACTCAGTTTCAAGCAGGGAAAGTATTTCTTCGGTGACGTAGTCGGAGCGT
>JAFYNW010000355.1 GCA_017547995.1 Clostridia bacterium
CACCTTCTTGCAGCCTGCAAAAAGCGAAAGCATCATAACCATCAAAAGAATAAACGAAACTGTCTTTTTCATATTATATTCCTCCATTTCTAAAAATATATTATCATTTTTCACATAAATAGTCAAGTATTATACATTGATTTTATGCAGAATGTTTATGTCGGAATAAATATAAAAAGGACGGAAAAGCTTCCGTCCTTTGGGGATTATCAGGTATTACAAGCCGAAGCTCATGTATTCAACAACAGCCTTGCCCTTTTCTGTGAGAGCCATGGAGCCCTTGTCGAGCACAGCTGTATCGCAGAGGAAACCTTCCTTGCCCTTGCCTTCTTCCACAGTTTCGATAAACCATTTGTATAAATCAGAGTTAATATACTCTGCGTAATCATAATTTTCAAGAGGCATATCGTAATCGAGTGTGATGAGGTCCTTTTCTGCAAGGTGAAGGAGTGCATCGGCAATCTGCTTGCATTCTTCCATAGTTGTATCAGGTGCGTTGAAGTAAACAGGAGCGAGCGCCGTCACGCGTACGGAATCCTCTTCGCCTGCCTTTGTCATTGTGAAACGGCAGAGTGGGAGGAATGGTGTTTCCATAAGCTCGAAGAGAAGAGCGAGCTCGCCGAGGTCGAGTGTATCGTTGCTTGAGGATGAGCAGCCGCCGCAAGTTGCGCAGTTGCCTGTGCAGCCTGTTGTTTCTGCAGGAGCACAGCCGCCGCAGGAAGAGCAGTTACCACTGCATCCGGATACTTCAGTTGCACAACCTCCACCGCAGGTTGCGCAATTTCCTGTGCAGGATGTTTCAGCAGGTGTGCAACCACCGCAGGAAGAGCAGCTGCCACTGCAGCCCATAATTTCTTTTTCCATAATATTTATCTCCTAAGTTTTTATATTACAATTCGTTGATTCGTGCAGTTTCGTCGATGAAATATGCCTTCAGGCCGAGTTTTTCAAAGAAAAGTACCATTTCGGCAGGAGCAAACTTTTCCGTCGCCTGATGTGTGCCGCCAAGAAGGCTTACGCCGTACTTCTCAGCTTCCTTGTGGATAGTCTGCACCCATTCAGCGCGCTTTGTCGTCACGCCGATGATGAAAAGATTGATGCCCTCGTCGGCCATCTCTTTATAAACGTCAGTGCTCTTCGCACCGCCACACATTACGGCAACCTTACCGCCCTTCAGCTCATTGCCGCCGTAGTTATAAAGCTTAACCTCGTTGCCAAGCAGCTTTGCAAGGTTTTCTGCAACCTCGTCGGCAGTCTTGAAATCAGACTCACACATTACGCCCATGCGTACGCCATTCTGCTCGTAAAACTCCTTGTAAGGACGGAGTCCCATACGCTTCGCAAGGTTATTGCCAGGGGAATACGGACCGTTTCTGTCGAGCGGAATATGATATGAAAACAGGCTGATATTGCGCTCCGCCATCATTTTCTGCCACTTTTCAGCGATTGGCTGAGGGTCAGCAAGGATATCCTCGCGCTGTGGCACAGGATGATGTGTGAAAAGCAGACAGTTTTTCGCGTCAAGCTCGATAAGCTTTTCAAAAACCTCGTCGCCTGCAAAGGTAGCTGTGTAAACTGTGTCCACCTCGTCGGCAAAATGATGCTGAAGTCCCTTTTTAGGGAAAACGTCAGTACATTCGTCAGGGCGGAATTCCTCTTCAAGAGCCTTATAAATCAATTCAGCTTTCATAGAATCGTCCTTTCTATCTGATAATATCGACAATCTCAATAAGGTTTTCGCAGACAAAATCTGCTTCGTTAGGCAAATCCTTGTGGACAAAAATCGTCGTCATGCCCATATTATTGCCGCCGATTACGTCGGCATTCGGGTTGTCACCCACCATATAACATTCGTCAGGGCGGGCATCGCCCATGGCAAGGCGGAAAATCTCTGCTCTCGGCTTGTCATATCCACATACGCCCGAGCAGACTATATCGTCGAAATAATTCTTGCCGAAAACCTCGTCCACGATAGCCTCAAGCTCAGGGAAATTGTTGGAAAGAAGCACAACACGATATCCTTTTTCACGGCATTTCGCGATGGTTTCCAGAGTATCAGGATATAAATTATAGTTTTCCCTGCGCAGGATATACTTACGCACCTCAGGCGCGATTGCCTTACATTCATCTTCGGTAAAGCCGAAATGAGCGCAGACGTTTGCGAAATGCTTCTCCATAAATCGCCAGAAGTTTTCGCCCGTCTTGTCGTGGTTATCGTCCTGATAATGCTCCCAAGGGTAGCCCTTCCATGCAATTTTTCGGATTTCAGTATGGTCAAAAGTGCGGCCTGTAACCTCCTCCATTGCCTGTGCAATCGAAATATTCCACATGCTCGGCGAGTAAACGAGAGTGCCGTCGAAATCAAAAATAATCGTCTTCATTATTTTATAATATCACAAACAGGATGAAAATACAATATAAAAAGCCTCCATAAAGGAGGCTGATTGATTGCTATGGTTAATTTTTCTTTGTTTTGGCCTTCATCACACCTGCAATAAAGCATATAAGGAGTAGTATGAAGTAAACGACGTCGGTTTCAAAGCTCGAACCGGCGACACACACCTCTCCTGTGTACGTACCGTTAATCATACCAAGCAGACCGAGTATTTCTGTGCCGATAAACGTGCCTGGGATGTAATAATTCTGTGTGAGCTCGCCGATAATTCCGATGTACCAGCCTATGATATTTTCGTGTATAAATGCACTGATAAGGAAAATTAGCGGCAAAATATTGATAGATATACCGCTCAGAATTATATTTTTACGGTCTGCAACCGTGACTTCGCCCATTTTATACCAGACCGCCATAAACGTAGCGCCGAAAACGACGCCAAACATTGACGAGAGTCATGGAAAAAAGGATAAAGCAGTGCCGACAGCAAGCGGAGCAAGGCCGATGAGAAATAATTTTGTATTGTGTTTCATAGTCTGCTCCCTTCATTATAATATATAGTTTGCTTCTTTAATGATAGCATACCCGTATTTTGCTGTCAATAACCTGCACAAACCGAAAAATGACATCCGAAAGGATGTCAGGAGGGCCGGGTGCCCGACCGCCACAGAGTTGTGGCGTACCGAGCGGGCAAATTCATTTTGCCCAGCGAGTATTTAATCAAAGGGGACCCCATAAAGCCTGATTTATGGGGATAACAAAAAAGTCACTCAAATGAGTGACTTTTGAAAAGTGTAGGCATTACTTATCTTCCCAAGCCGTCGCCAGCTAAGTATTGTCAGCACGAATGAATTTCACTACTGTGTTCGATATGGGAACAGGTGGACCATCATTGTAATAAACACCTACTATTTATCATCAAGCTTTCGC
>JAFYNW010000356.1 GCA_017547995.1 Clostridia bacterium
AACCATCAATGTCAGGAAGCATTACGTCAAGAATTGCAACAGCAACGTCGTCGTGCGTATACATATATTCAACAGCCTTTTCTCCGCTTGAGAATTCAACTGTATCATATCCGCCTCTTTTAAGATTAATAACTATAAAAGATCTGATATTATCTTCATCTTCGAGTACTAATATTTTCTTTGTCACTGTACAAGTCCCTCCGAACTCCATTCTGTAGATTTTGTAAAGTTAAGCATGAAATCCGCTTCATCTGCAGTAATTGCATAGTCAGTCATCGAGTTTTCATATATCTTATAACCATATACGGTTGTTTCTGTTTCCTTAACTATTACGATGCCCTTATTCTTTCTCGCAAAGTTTTCATATACGTCCGAGTTTATTGCGTATATTGTGATAAGAGAATTGTCGGCATCTGCAACCATTTCAAACTCATCGTTGTCATTTATTTCCGGCACAAAGAAGGTTGTCTGGTTAACGTTTGTTTCACCTGTGATAATTGCCGAAACGGCAGAATCCCACTTTGAAGGCAAAACGAAGAACCAGCCTTCAAGAGAATTATGGAACGTATCCATACTGTTATTTACGATCTTGCCCGTTTCAACTTCAGACCAGTTTATCTTCCATCTTGTATCCGAGGAAAGTGGGTCTGTGTAGCCTGTGAACATTTTCGCAAGCGGAATTTCGACAATTCCGTCGCTGTCTATATCTGTCGAATAAATATTGATATGGCGCTTTGTTACGTTTGCAGAGCCCGATTCTGTATCAATACTTTCATTCATAAGCACACCATCGGAATGGCAGAATATGATGTCTGTTACATATTCGCTTTCAGGTGTACTGCTGTCGATATAAACTGCACGTTTGCCCGATGTAGTGAAGCCCGAAACAATATTTACAACCTTATCACTTTCAATGGAAAGCTGAGTTTTGCCCTTGAGTACACATTCTGTGCCATCAAAACCATACATAGCAACGCTGTTGACCTGCTCACCGCTCTCTCTGTAAACGGCGATGATATCATCCTGAGCATCCATATCCATGTCAACTACGTAGTAGCTGAGATACTGAAGGTCGAGAACGTTCTGCGCAGTACCGTTGCCGATAGTGTATACAGACAAGGCACTCTGCAATGAGTCTTCAAGGTCCCAGGTTACCAGCAACGCCTGACCACCCACAGCATTCATGCTTACGTAGTCAACCGTTCTGATGTTTTTGCCGACGCCATCAGCTCTGCCGATTTCAAGATAAGTTTCATCAAACTTTTTGTGGACATAGACAGAAAACGTACCGTCCTGATTTTTGAAAAAAGACACAACTTCATTTTCGCCATCTGCGTCCATATCTACAAGCTGAACAGACTGTCTGTTGGAGCCTGACTTGGCAGATACGTATGAAGCACCTGTTGCGAGTATTTCATCATAGAGCTGCTGAAGTCCTACGTATTCCTCAGGGAGTCTTGGCAAACTCAAAAGACCGTCCCCCATCTGGTAAGTACAGCCTGTCAGAAATATCAATAATAATGTCAAAATAAAAATACGCTTTTTCATATCTATATCATATCACATTTCTTTAAAAAATAAAATAAAAAACTGCAAAAAAATTGCAGTTTTTTAAAAAATATTTTACTGATTAGAAAAACTTCTTGATGCCGTCAGTTGCGTTAGCGATATCGTCGCTGATTGTTACTGTGAACTTAACGCCTGTGTTAGCAGAGAACTGTTCGAGCTTTTCGAGAACGGATTCAACACAGTGTGGGCACTTAGCGTTTACTACCTTGTAAAGGTTATCGATGAAGATGTGTGTAATGTCGTAGTTGCCTGCATAGAGACCGCAAACGAAAGCATAGAGATTGTCGATGCTCTGTTCGAGACCGTGGTTTGTGATATCGATGAGACGTGCATTATACTTGATTTCGAATCTGAGCTTTTCACCCTTTTCGATGCATACTACGTTGCCGGACTCCTTATTGATAGCAACATTAACGAGATCGATAAGCTGCTTTGTCTTACCTGTACCAGGTACGCCCATAATTACTTTAACCATAAAATCATTCCTTTCATAAACAATTATAGCGAACGCTTAAAGAAGCGTTTGATGCTTTGTTTTGTATATAATACCACAATTCTCACAAAAGTTCAAGCATATTTTGAAATAATTTATTATTTTTTATCTAGAAAGTATTACAGACATCAATTGAACAAAAATTTCTTTCAAAGACAGCTTATCCACCCTCTCTGCCGTCACTATTTCAATGGTTTTCACAGTTTCACCTGCTATTTTAACTTCTGCAAAGCCAATACCTTGCCCCACTTCCACCGGTGCTTTTATTTCCTCAGCTATATCAATCACAACCTCAGGCATTTCATCGTTTTTACTGCAGACTATTTTCCCATCCCCATCAAACTGCGTTTTAACTTTTTCTTTTGCTCCCAATAATACCGCCACTTCATCTGTTTTTATTTCTTCGGTTATATCACAGACCTTATAATTTGCAAAGCCATAATTCAGCATAGCTGTTATATCTGCCGAGCGCTCATCTGTCGATGCATTCTTCATGGTCACCGCAATCAATGACAATCCGTCTCTTTCAGCCGTTGCCGACAAGCAATAGCCTGCCGAGCTTGTATATCCCGTTTTAAGACCTGTCATTCCTGCATATTTATTTATGAGTTTATTGGTATTCACAAGCACAGATTCGCCATTTCTTATATAGTCCATCCATATTTTTGTATACTCAAAAATTATATCATGTTTAAGTGCCTCTCTCGTCATAATTGCAATATCTCTTGCCGACGTAAGATGCCCCTGCGCTTCAAGTCCGTTACAATTTATAAAGCTCGTATTTGTCATTCCAAGCTCCTGCGCTTTATCATTCATCATATTTACGAAAGCTTCCTCCGTGCCTGCTACGTGTTCAGCAAGTGCTACAGCTGCATCGTTTGCTGAAACGACCACAAGAGCTTTCAGCACATCCGTAAGCGGCATTCTTTCCCCTTCTTCAAGCCATATCTGGCTTCCGCCCATAGAACTCGCATAGTTGCTGACGACTATAGTGTCATCTTCAGATATCTTACCCCGTTCAATCGCTTCTGCAACAAGGATGAGTGTCATTATTTTGGTAACACTGGCCGGCTCAAGCCTTTCGTCTGCATTTTTCTCCCACAGCACCTCTCCGTTTTCAGTCATAAGAATCGCAGATTTAGCCATAATTCCATCTACCGCATTAACGTGACAGGTACACAAAACCAGTACAAGAATAAAGCATACTACTCTTTTCATAAATACCTCCTATCTTTTTTATCATATTATTGAGTTACCACTTTATTTATTACAAAAAATGTGATAGAATAGATTCATTAAAAATATGAGGTGAAATATGAAAGTTGCGTTTTACACATTGGGATGCAAGGTTAATCAGTATGAAACTCAGGCCCTTGAGACTCTTTTCGTACAAAACGGCTTTGAGCTTGTTGATTTTTCCGAATATTCTGACGTATATATCATAAACACTTGCACTGTAACGGCAATGAGCGACAAAAAGTCACGAAATGCCGCCCGCCGCGCAAAGCAGAAAAATCCTTCTTCCGTTCTGGTAGTCTGCGGTTGCTATGCGCAGGTTGAGCCGGAAGAAGTAAAAGAGCTTTGCGGCGCTGACATAGTTGTCGGCAGTCATCAGAAGGGTGACATCATTAAGCTGGTCAATGAAGCTATTGAAGGCAAGAAGGTTGAAAACGAGCTTGCTCCTATCAAGGGTAAGGTTATCTTCGAGCACCTCCCTGCCGGCGGTCTCGTTGGCAGAACACGCGCTCTTCTCAAAGTGCAGGATGGATGCCAGAATTTCTGCTCTTACTGCAAGATACCTTATGCACGTGGTGCATGCCGCTCTCTCCCTCTCGAGGATGCAGTAAATGATGCAATCGAGATCAAGGAAAAGGGCTATAAGGAGCTTGTTATCACAGGCATCGAAATCAGCTCTTACGGCATCGACTTCCCTGACAAGCCTTCCCTTTCTTCTCTCATCAAGGCAATATGTCAGGCAGTTCCTGATGTACGCGTACGTCTTGGTTCTCTCGAGCCACGTACAATAACAAAGGAATTCCTCGATGAAATCAAAGGCCTTGATAATCTCTGTCCACACTTCCATCTCTCTTTGCAGAGCGGCTGTGACAAGACTCTCCAGGCAATGAACCGTAAGTATCTCTCCGAAAGATATTACGAGTCAGTTGTTCTCCTCCGCGAGGCATTTGAAAATTGTTCCATCACAACAGACCTTATCGTCGGCTTCCCTTGTGAAACAGAAGCTGATTTTGGCGAAAGCATTGCTTTTGTCGAAAAGTGCAAGCTT
>JAFYNW010000039.1 GCA_017547995.1 Clostridia bacterium
GCACAGGCAGCACAGCTGTCTACAAGTGTCGCTATCAAGCCTCAGTAGCAGGCTGCAAGCGTATTTTCCGAAGGCTTCGCCGCTGTCAAGAAAAGCGGGAAATGGGGCTATATCAACGAAGAAGGTCAGGCAATCACAAAGTTTGTATATGACTATGCAGGCTCTTTCTCTGAAAGCAAGGCGATTGTCGGCAAAATCGTAAGCAAGAATACAGTCACAGAAAACAACAAGACAAGAACAGCTTACGACGTTGAGCTTTATATCATCGATACAAATGGTGTTGAGACACCTTTCGTCAAGGATGGGGCAACCTTTATCTGCAAGGATATGGACCTCAAGACAGATAACTGCTTCTACGGCGGCATCACAGCTTTTGTTTCCAATGGCGAAACAATCTATTTCAAGCACGATGGCACACTTTTCCCATATACACCTAAGTATATCCCAACAGAAGGCAAGATGATTTTCTGGAATGAGGAAAAGCCTGAGGACGGCATCAACGTCACAGATATGAACGGCAACGTTCTCTTCCATAAGTCGGGCGAGGCTGACAAAAACGGTTATATCACAACACGTATCTATCCGTTCAATCAGGGTCTTGCGATGGCTGACATTGCAAAGTTTGATGAAAACGGCAACGTGCTCGAATACGGCTATGGCTTTATCAACACAGAAGGCAAGTTCGTGACTCAGCCTCATTACCGCGGTTTCTACCAGAGTGGTGTAAACAACTATAAGATTTTCAACGACGGCGGCCTTGCTTCCATTATGAAGGGCGGCAAATACGGTGCTGTCGACAAGAATGAAAATACACGCATCCCATTCGTATACGACAAGATTTTTACATTCCAGGAAGGTCTTGCGCCGTTTATGAAGGGTGACAAGTGGGGCGTTATGGATATCTACGGCAATATCGTTGTGGATGCCAAGTATCAGAATATCACACGCTTCAACGGCGGTCTTGCTATCGCACACGACGGCACACGCGCTATCATCATCGACAGAACGGGTGCTGAAGTGAAGTCCCTCTCCAATATCGACCTTTCCGCTTACGTGCAGGAGGTCAAGATGGAGGACGGCACAGTGCTCATCTATTCCAATCCGCCATCCGATATGCTCATCTATAAGTCGGGCACTTCCTACGGCTATACAAAGATTGACTTCGCTCCTGCTCTTCCAACAGAAAAGGACGTTGATTCGTGGGCTATGGATGAAGTGACAAAGGCTATCGGAAACTCCCTCGTGCCAAACGAGCTTCAGAATATCTACCGTGAAAACATCACACGCGAAGATTTCGGCGTGCTTCTCACACAGTTCCTTGAAACATATTATAATAAGACTATCGATGAAATAGTGCTTGACAAAACAGGCAAAACAATAGATAATTTTATTAATGAGTATCCATTCAACGACGCTTTCACAAAAGAAATCATCGGCCCTTACGCTCTCGGTCTTATCAACGGCAACGGCGCAGGTGGCTTTGCACCTTGTGATTACATCACAAGACAGGATGCCGCTTCCCTTCTTGCCCGTCTTGCAAGATTTGTAGGCGATGAAGGGGTTGAAAAGATTGAAGCGACAGCTCTTGCTGACTTCAGCTACGTTGCTGATTATGCCAAGGACAACGTAAAATACGTTCAGTCCATCAAGGTTATGAACGGCACAGGCTCGGGCAATTTCTCGCCTCTCGGATACTACACAAAACAGCAGGCTTTTGTAACAATGAACAGACTTTTTGAAGCTGTTTCAAAATAATTTTTTAAGGAGAATATCAAAATGGAAAAGAAACTCGTAACAGTACCAGGCGCACCAGCTCCTCTCGGCCCATACTCCCCATGTGTTGAAATCGGCAACCTCGTTTACACATCCGGCCAGCTCGGCACAGACGCTGCAGGTAACCTCGGCGCAGACGTAAAGGAACAGACAAGACTCTCTCTCGGCAACGTTAAGGCTCTCCTCAACGCAGCTGGTTGCGATATGTGTGACATCGTTAAGTCTCTCGTATTCATCAAGGATATGAACGACTTCGCAGCAGTTAACGAAGTATACGCAGAACTCATGACAGGCGACGTTATGCCAGCTCGCTCCTGTGTTGAAGTTGCTCGTCTTCCAAAGGACGCTCTCGTAGAAATCGAAGTTATCGCTCTCAAGAAGTAATGACTTATACAGGAATGTTGCCGTTTTACGGCACAGATGACCTTGATGCCACAGTTAAGTTTTACCGTGACGTCATGGGATTCGAAATCGCCAGAGACCAGAAGACCTGCATGGTATTCAAAATGTGCGAAGGTGGCTATTTAGGCTTCTGTCAGCACATGGAAAAGGTGGCAAACCCACAGTCTGTTATGATTTCGGTTTTGACAGACGACGTGGACGGAGTTTCTGCGCACCTTGAAAAATGCGGTTATGAGGCATGGAAAAAGCCGAATGTGTACGAAAAGTTCAACATTTATCAGGCTTTCCACACAGACCCTAACGGCTATACTCTGGAAATCATGAAATTCTTGTAAAAATAAAGACCATCCGATTCGGGTGGTCTTTTTGCTTTGTATAAACATCTTATAAGCCTCCCTTGTGTAAAGGGAGGTGGCTGAGTGTAACGATGTCGGAGGGATTGATACTTATTCAATATGGCTCTGCCATACCACATTTTTTCACTATTACTTATCCCGGCTAGCCCAGATACGCTACCGCTTCTTCGCGGGACAGCCATATATGTATGCCGCCTGCCGAATCGGCAAAACGGTCGGGGTTGAAGCCGACAGCATACACCATTTCTCCCTTCTTGTAGACGAAGTTTTCGTCCACGTAGGCATGGGCATCGGCATAGCTTTCGCGCAAATCGACGCTTTTTATCGTCAGCACCTTGGCTTTGTCAACGCGCACCTCGTTGTGTGTGCCTTGTACGCGTTGTGCATCCTCAGGGACGAGAAGCATAACGACTCTCCTGCCGTAGCAGACCTTCCAGCCGATGAAAGCACCTTTCTCAGGGCATCGCATGGCAAAATATCGTGTGTTTTCATCATAAATCAGGCCGTCAAGCTTGGCATCCTGCAGGGCGGAGGAATACATATCAGCCCCGCTTATGTCAGCATCTGTCATATCGCATCCGCGGAGGTCGGCAGAGTGAAGGCTTGCACGGATGAATAATGTGCCGCGGAGAATACTTCCACAGAAAAAGGCATTGCGGAAGGTGGACGCGGTGAGATTTGCGTTTGTAAGGTTACAGCCTCTGAAATCACAGCGGTCAAAGCAGCACCCCGATAAATCGCGGCCTGACAGGTCGAGTGAATCGAAAAGGCAGTCGGAAAAATCCCGCACACCGCAGGAAAGCATTTCATTCAGTTGTGCAAGCGTGATGGTTTTCATAGAGATGCCTTTCTGTTGCCCGTCGGGCAGCGATATACGCTTACGCGTGCGATATATTTTTGAGAAAAATGAGATATATCTGTAAACAGATGCGATATATTTGCCGTTGGCAAATGTTGTGGTGTGACAAGTCACATTGGATAGGTGGGATGCCGAGGGCGTCAATCCCCTACGGGTGCACCTCCACAACTCTTGCATTATATCGTCCGCTGACCTTGTCAGGTGCGGTGTAATCGCAGAAGGCGATGCTGCCGCATCCGTAAAGAAGACCATAGCCGCGGACTGTATTTGCAGGACGAGGGTAAAGCATATCGACCTGCTTTTTAGCCTTGCCCAGTGCCTTGTCATAGACCTTGAGGCATTCAGGCAGCACACCCGTGTTATTGCTTTCAAGTCTGTCGAGGACGAGCACGTCACGTATTTCCTCGCCGTATTCTCTGAATAAGTCATAAATCAGGGCGGTGAAATCATCGAGATGGCATCGGCTTTCATAATTTATGCTCTTTGCGATATGAATAAAAAGGTCGAAAGGTGTCATTTTTGTCTTGCAAAGCAGAAAATCTATCGTGCGCAGAAAACGTCCGCTGTTGTGCATACGCTCGACGATATCCTCAAACTTATGGAGCAAAGCAAGGTCGCTTTCGTCCATAAGATTGAACTTTTTAATCTCATACGGGGCGTTTTCATCGCATTCCATGGCGTATTTCGACATATCATCACGCAGACGCGAGCCGTGGAGAAGCTTAAGAAAGCCCACCTGAAGCATATTTGCTTTGATGTCATAAGCCTTGTTGAAGCTGTCGCGGAAACTCTCCATATCCTCGTGAGGCAGGCCGATAATAAGGTCGGTGTGGACGTGGATGTTGGAGTTATCCACAATTACCCCCAGGTTATACACAGAGTTATCAACAGAGGTTGCGCGATTTACAGCTTTAAGTGTGGAATCATTGAAACTCTGAAGACCGACCTCCATCTGGAAGCGTCCCTTTGGCGCGGTCTTGAGAAGCTCAAGCTGATTTGCGGTCAGCAGGTCTGCACCTATCTCAAAATGGTAACATATATCTTGGGGCAGTCTTTCGTCGGTGAGAAGAAACTCCCATATCTTGTATGCTCTGTCGGCATTGGCATTGAAGGTGCGGTCGACAAACTTTATAGTCTTCGCCCCACTCTGTGAAAGTCTGACGATGTCGTCAAATGCTCTTTCAAGCGGGAAGAAATATGGCTTTTCGTCACGGCCCGAAAGGCAGAATGCACAGGAAAACGGACAGCCGCGGCTAGTTTCGATGTAGGCGATTCGCCCGTGAAGGGCATTCATATACTCATCGTTATAGGGAGACGGCGGCAATTCATAGCGGTAGCCGTTGATATATTTGTCGGCCTTTTCGCCATTTTCAAGCTTTTGTGTCAATTCACAAAGAGCACGCTCGCCATAGCCGCGGACGATATGGTCGGCATAGTCTTCAAAACGCTCAGGAGAATGGCTGACCTCAGGACCGCCATAGATTATCACGGTGTCGGGGTTTGCCTTGCGGAGCATTTCGGTTAATTTAAGTACGTAGGAAATATTCCAGATATAGCAGGAAAAGCCGATAATATCAGGCTTTTGCTCTGTTATTCTTCCGAAAACCTTGTTTATATCTTCGTTGATGGTGCATTCGAAAACATCATATTCGGGGCAGGCCGCCTTTAAGTACCAGACGGCAAGAGCCGAATGAACGTATTTTGATGCGCAGGAAATAAGTAATTTTTTCATAGTCATAATACAAGAATGGGAGGGCATAATAACCCTCCCGTGATTTTATTTGTAGATTCTCTTTACTCGTGGACCGATGGAGCAGAACTGATAGACGTAAGTCTGGTCTGTGTGCTTCTGCAATTCGTAAGCGGAGAGCAATTCGCCGGTCACCTTGTCGTAGCCGAAGAGTGTTACTTCGTCGCCGATTTCGCAGTCGATGCCAGTTACGTCGATGAAAGTCTGGTCCATGCAGAGGCCGAGATACTTTGTGCGTCTGCCGTTTACGAAAACAGGACCGCCTGTTGTCGCAAGAGGGCGGTAAAGACCGTCAGCATAGCCGACCGAGATTGTAGCAACCTTTGTAGGCTTTGTTGGCACGAATGCGCCGTTGTAGCCGACCTGCTCGCCAGGGAAAACTTCCTTGATATTTACGATAAA
>JAFYNW010000357.1 GCA_017547995.1 Clostridia bacterium
ATTATTCATTTTCTCAGGCGGACCGCCGGGGACGTAGGTCCCTACAAAACAAAAACAAAAAACCCGAAGGAATCCTTCGGGTTTTTTTTATATCATATCAATTACTTCTTTGCGATAGCAGCCTTAGCAGCCTTTACGATTTCAGCAGCTGTGAGGTTGAATCTTTCACGGAGGTAGTCTTCTGTACCAACTTCGCCGAAGATATCCTGAACGCCAACCATTTCCATTGGAGTTGGGCAGTTCTTAGCGAGGCAGTGAGCAACAGCAGAGCCGAGACCGCCGATAACGTTGTGGTTTTCAGCTGTAACAACAGCGCCGCACTTCTTTGCGTAAGCAGGAATTGTTTCGTTGTCGAGTGGCTTCCATGTGAATGCGTTGAGAACTGCAGCAGAAATGCCTTCCTTTGCGAGTTCGTCAGCAGCCTTGATAGCTTCGTGAAGCATGATACCACTTGCTACGATAACAACGTCATTACCGTCGCGAACTACAGGAGCCTTGCCGAGCTCAAACTTGGAGCCTGGTTCAAAGATTTCCATAGCGTTCTTACGGAGGAGACGGATGTAGTATACACCGTGTGTATTTTCGAGTTCACGGATAACCCATTCGAGCTGTACTGTGTCAGCTGGCTCGATGAGTGTGATTTCTGGGATGGACATAAGGCAGCCCATATCTTCGAATGGCATATGTGTGCCGCCGTTGTAAGCAGCTGTTACGCCAGGGTCTGTACCAACGATACGAACGTTGTTCTTAGCGTAGGAGCAGGAGATGAAGATCTGGTCGAGAACACGACGTGTTGCGAATGGAGCGAAGGAGTGTGCGTATGGAACCATGCCAACAGCGGAGAGACCAGCTGCAACGCCGATCATGTTAGCTTCCTGGATACCGCAGTCGATAGCTCTTTCTGGGAATTCCTTGAAGAATGCCTTTACGCCGGAGGAACCAACGAGGTCAGCATCGAGGATGCAGATCTTGTCGTTCTTTCTTGCCATATCGATGAGTGTGTCTGTGTAGACCTTTCTCATTTCAACAGCGGATTTTTCAAATGTATTTCTGATTGTGTAGCTCATTTTATGCTTCCTCCTTTACCTTTGCAAGAGTTTCTTCTGCAAGCTTAAGGGATTCAACCATATCTTCAGGCTTGAACTTGAGATGGTGGTTGTTAGGGAACTGAGAAAGGCAGAGAGGACAGCCGTTGCCCTTGATTGTGTCAAGAACGATAACGGATGGAACACCCTTTGTATTCTTAGCGTTTGTGATAGCTTCTTCGATGGAAGCGATGTCGTGGCCGTTAACCTTTACAGTGTGGCAGCCGAAGGATGCAAACTTATCAACCATATCGCCAAGGTTGAGGATATCTTCTGTTGTACCGTCAAGCTGGAGCTTGTTGTAGTCAACAAAGATGATAAGATTGTCAAGCTTCTGGTGAGCAGCAAACATAGCGCCTTCCCATACCTGACCTTCGTTGCATTCGCCATCGCCGAGGATGAGGTATGTGTACTTGTCGCTCTTCTTGATCTTGTTGCCGAGAGCGATACCGCAAGCTGTGCTCATGCCCTGACCGAGAGAACCTGTTGTCATATCAACGCCAGGAGTCTTGAGTCTGTCACAATGGCTTGGGAGAATTGTGCCGCCCTGGTTGAGTGTGAGAAGAACTTCGAGAGGGAAATAGCCCTTGAGCGCGAGTGTAGCATAGAGAGCAGGACCAGCGTGACCCTTGGAAATAACAAGTCTGTCACGGTCTTCCATCTGTGGGTTCTTTGGATCGATGTGCATTTCTTTACCGTAGAGAACGGCAAGTGTTTCAACAATGGACATAGAGCCGCCTACGTGGCCGAAGCCGAGGTTCATAAACTCCTTGAGAGTTTCGACTCTGATTTCCTCTGCAAAAACACGAAGCTCTTTAGTATTCATAGTCTAATTACCTCGTTTACAGAATATTATAATTATAATATACCAAAAAAACAGCATAAGTGCAAGTGTAAAAATGGGGAAAAAGCAATATTTGTGTCACGATTTTTCCTTTTTCCGCTTCATCTGACAAAGGGAGATTTAACGGGCAGAGGCAAAAAACGGCAGAGGTCGACCGGATTACGCGATTTTGTTAGAGAATTATCACAATTTACCATATTTTTAGACTCTTTTTGCTGAAAAGTTATGGAAATTTTCGATTTTTTTGTTGAATTTTCAAAATAATTGGTATATAATATTAGATGGAAGAAATCGAAGTATTTCAGGCGTAAGGCGGTATAATACCGCCTTACACTTGTTTTAAGGAGTTTGTTATCAACGTAACAAACTTGATTCCATCATACGTTAATTATAAATCTCATATACAGAAGGGAAGTTCTATGGTTTACACATTTAAAAGAGGAACACACCCGGACGGCAACAAGGAACACACACAGGATAAGTCCATTGAAATCCTCAAGGCTCCTGAATACGTTGTGCTTCCTGTATCGATGCACATCGGTGCTCCTGCAAAGGTTCTCGTCAAGGCGGGCGACACAGTAAAGCTCGGTCAGATGATTGCTGAAGCAGGCGGCTTTGTCAGCGCACCTGTACACGCTACCGTTTCGGGCACAGTTACAAAGGTAGAGCCTCGTTTGCATCCAAACGGAAGCAAGGTTATGTCTGTTGTCATCGAAAACGACTTCAATGACACGTGGGATGACAGCGTTCAGCCGTTCGACTATGAAAATATGACACAGGATGAGCTTTGCGATGCTCTTATGAAGTCGGGTATCGTCGGCCACGGCGGTGCGGCTTTCCCTACACACGTAAAGGTAAAGAGTGGTATCGGCAACATCGATACTATCATCATCAACGGTGCAGAATGTGAGCCTTACATCACATCCGACCATCGCCTTCTTCTCGAAAGACCTGAAGAAATCATTACAGGTATCGAAATCCTCATGAAGATTTTCGGTGTGCGTAATGCAAAGCTGGCTATCGAAAAGAACAAGTCCAATACTTTCGAAAGAATCGAAGAGCTCCTCGCTCACAACGACGGCATCGAGCTCTGTCCTCTCGAAGTAAAGTATCCACAGGGTGCTGAAAAGCAGCTTATCTATGCTGTAACTCAGCGTGAAGTGCCTTCCAAGAAGCTTCCTGCAGACGCAGGCTGTGCAGTATTCAACGTCGACACTTGCGGCGCTATCTGCAGATACTTCACACTCGGCCAGCCTATGTACCGCCGTATCGTAACAGTATCCGGCTCGGCTATCTCCAACCCTAAGAATCTTGAAGTACGTATAGGTACTCCAATCTCCAACCTCGTTGAATTCTGCGGCGGCTTCGTACGCGACCCTTATAAGCTCCTTATGGGCGGTCCTATGATGGGCGTTGCTCAGTTCACAACTGACATCCCTGTTATCAAGGGTACTAACGCTTTCCTCGCATTTGACAAGACAGGCGACCTTCCAAAGCCAACTCAGTGTATCAGATGCGGCAGATGTGTGGACGTATGCCCAATGAGCCTTATGCCTACATATCTCTATCACATGAATGAAAAGAACAATCTCGACGGTCTCGTTGGCTATAACACAATGGACTGCATCGAATGTGGCGCATGTACTTATATCTGTCCTGCAAAGCTCCCACTCGTTCAGGGTATCAGAGCCGGCAAGCACAAGATTATTGCAAGTCAGCCAAAGAAGTAAAGGAGGAGAAATATGTCAGAACTTATGAAAGTCAAGGTTTCCTCCTCGCCTCATATCCGTGCGGAGGACTCCACACGTTCGATTATGCTCGACGTTATCATCGCACTCATGCCTGCATTGGCAGTAGGCATCTTCGTATTCGGCGGCAGAGCAGCCGTTCACGCTATCGTCTGCGTGCTTACGTCTGTACTCGCTGAATACGTATATCAGAAGCTTATGCACAAGCCTATCGCTGCTTTCGATGGCTCTGCTGCAGTAACAGGTCTTCTTCTCGCCCTCTCCTTGCCTGTATCCGCTCCATTGTGGATCAGCATCGTGGGCTCTCTCTTCGCTATTATCATCGTAAAGCAGCTTTACGGCGGTATCGGCAAAAACTTCATGAACCCAGCCCTCGCAGCAAGAGCTTTCCTCTTCTCCTGGTCCGGTATCATGACAACTTACACGGCTATCAGAACAAAGCTTCCGCTTTTCACATCCACATACGACGTTGTATCCTCTGCAACTCCTATGGCACAGCTCAAGCTCGGCGTTATGCCTGATGCAAGTGCTATGGATATGGTGCTCGGTATGACTCCTGGCTGTATCGGTGAAACATCTGCTCTCGCTCTCGTGGCAGGCGCTGTATATCTCCTTTACAGACGTGTTATCACATGGCACATCCCTGTGTCCTACCTCGGTACAGTCGCTCTCATCACATTCCTTTTCCCACGTGTACCTGGCCAGAACTTCCAGTGTATGCTTGCGGAAATCTGCGCAGGTGGTATCCTCATCGGTGCATGCTTCATGGCTAACGACTATACAACTTCCCCAATCAACAAGCGCGGTCAGATTGTATACGGTATCGGCTGTGGTGCCATCACAATTCTTATCCGTTACTTCGGCTCATATCCGGAAGGCGTAACTTACGCTATCCTCATTATGAATGCAACAGTTTACCTTATCGAAAAGGCAACTGCAAGCCGCGTATTCGGCCATAAGGTAAAACCTTTTGAAATGGGAGGTCAGGGTAAATAATGAAAATCAAAAATGAAACAGTTCGCCTTGTTGCCCTTCTTTTCACATTCTGTGCAGTAGTTGCTCTCGTTCTCGCAGGTATCAATATGATTACAAAGCCTGTAATCGCAGAGGTAGAAGCAGAAAAGACAAGAGAGTCTCTCCTCAAGGTATGTCCATCCGCAACAGACTTCGCTGTTGTTGAATATGACAAGGTGGCTAATCCAAACATCCTCGAAGCTTACGAGCTTACAAAGCTCGGCCAGACAGCAGGCTACGGCGTGCTCGTTTCCACACAGGGCTTCGGCGGCGAAATCAAGATGATGGTCGGCGTTGCAAACAACGGCAGAGTTCTTGGTGTAAGCATCATCAATCTTTCTGAAACTCCTGGTCTTGGTACAAAGGCAGCAGACAGCGAATGGCTCAATCAGTTCGTTCTCAAGACATCCCCTTATAAGGTTGTCAAGGGTAAGGCTGAAGCAGCCAACGAAGTTGTTGCAGTAACAAGTGCCACAGTTACTTCCAAGGCTGTAACAGCAGGTGTTGAAGCCGCAATCGCATTCGCAGGAGGTCTTCAGTAATGAATAAGTATCTTAAACAGCTTAAAGAGGGTATCCTCACAAATAACCCTGTTCTTGTACAGCTCATCGGTATGTGTCCTACACTTGCCACAAGTACAAGTCTTGAAAACGGTCTCGGTATGGGCCTTGCGGCGACAGCAGTTCTCATCTGCTCCAACGTAATGGTTTCCCTCCTCCGTAAAATCATCCCACAGAAGATCAGAATCGCGTCCTACGTTGTAATCATTTCCGGCTTCGTAACAGCTATCGAAATGCTTATGAAGGCATATCTTCCTGATCTTGCCGATTCTCTCGGTCTCTTCATCCCACTCATCGTTGTTAACTGTATCATTCTTGCACGTGCTGAAGCTTTCGCTTCCAAGAATGGTCCTGTTGCTTCTGCAGTTGACGGTCTTGCAATGGGCCTCGGCTTTACTTTCGCTCTTGCTATCCTTGCATCCGTACGTGAAATCCTCGGCAACGGCACAATCTACGGCATTCCTGTATTCGGCAGCAGCTTCCAGCCTGCATCCATTATGATTATGCCATCCGGTGCCTTCCTTGCTCTCGGCTTCATCATCGCTGCATTCCAGAAAATTCTCAAGAAAGGGGATAACTAATCATGACGTTAACTGAAATTTTCGCCCTTTCTCTGGGTGCTATCCTCATCGAAAACTATATCTTCGTTAAGTTCCTCGGTATCTGCTCCTTCCTCGGCGTTTCCAAGAAGATGGACACAGCTTTTGGTATGGGTATGGCTGTTATCTTCGTTATGACAGTTGCTTCCGCTGTAACTTACGTTGTGAACAGATTCATTCTCGTTCCGCTCAACATCGGCTATATGCAGACAGTTGCATTTATCCTTGTTATCGCATCCCTCGTACAGTTCGTTGAAATGCTTCTCATGAAGATGATGCCGGCTCTTTATCAGGCTCTCGGTATCTTCCTCCCACTCATCACAACAAACTGTGCTATCCTCGGTGCGGCTCTCCTCAACATCACAAACGAGCTCAACTTCATCGGCAGCGTTATCTACGGTCTCTCTGCAGGTATCGGTTTCACACTCGCTATCGTGTTGTTCGCAAGCGTAAGACAGAGACTCATCCTCTCTGATTGTCCAAAGGCCTTTGAAGGCTTCCCTATAGCTCTCGTCACAGCGGCTCTTCTCGCTATGTCGTTCATGGGCTTCCAGGGTCTCAAGATCTGGTAATAAGGGGGTCATAAAATGAAACAGATTCTTTTTCCGGTTATAGCACTTGGCGGTCTCGGTGCGATTTTCGCATTGCTTCTCGCTTTTGCTTCCAAGTTCTTTGCGGTTGAACGCGATGAAAGACTTCCTCTTATCGAAGAAGTTCTCCCTGGCGCTAACTGCGGCGGCTGCGGCTTCGCAGGCTGTTCCGCTTGTGCAAACGCTATCATCGAAGGCAACGCTCCTGTAAATGCTTGTCCTGTCGGCGGCAACGAATGTGCAAAGAAGATTGCTTCCATCATGGGCGTTGAAGCAAGTGATGAAGCCAAGAAGGTTGCACACGTAATGTGCTCCGGCGGTAACGCAAACGCAAAGAAGAAGTTCGCATACGATGGTATCAAGGATTGTATCGCTGCATCCAAGGTGCAGGGCGGTCCTCTCGAATGTTCCTACGGCTGTCTCGGCCTCGGCACTTGTAAGTCTGTTTGCCCTTACGATGCTATCGAAATCGTCGACGGCGTTGCAAAGGTTATGTCTGATAAGTGTAAGGCTTGCGGCAAGTGTGTTGCTGCTTGTCCAAAGGGCATCATCAACATCGTTTCCTACGATCAGGACGTATTCGTAAGCTGCAGCAACCATAACAAGGGCGCTGAGCTCCGTTCTATGTGTAATATCGGCTGCATCGGTTGTTCTCTTTGCGTAAAGAACTGCGAACACGATGCTATCCATATTGATAACTTCCTCGCTCGTATCGACTACGATAAGTGTACAAACTGCGGCAAGTGCGCAACAGTCTGCCCACGTAAGCTCATCTCCAACCAGAGTGAAATCGTCAGCGTACAGCCTGAATAATCAAAACAAAATCAACGGCATCCGTAAGGGTGCCGTTTTTGTTTGCATTACTCTGCGTTGTGCACAATCACGTAGGGGACGGCGCCCTCGACGTCCCGTTTATGTAGGGGGCAAAGCTGACGTATGAGGTGCAGGACGTAGTCCGTTTATTTAATCCGCATATTTCAAATTTCCATCACATTTTTACAAAAAAGACTATATTTTTTGATTTAACTATGCTATAATTTTTATATACGCACAGTAATAATCGTAAAATATATCATTATAATTTATCAGGAGGTCACCGTGAGAAGAGGTGTAGGCAGTTATCGCAGAAGAAACAGACGACGTACAGTAATCACAGCAATTCTTTTTGTGCTGTGTCTTGTTTTCGTGCTCGGCTATATTGCTTATGAAAATCTCGTTTTCACAGCCGACGGAGTCCAGCTTTCCTTCTTTGAATCGCTCTTCAATAAGGAAGAAAAGCAGGAGGAAAATACTCCTGTCGAAGCGCCGACAATAACAACCGAAGCCCCTGAAAAGACAACTCAGGCCACTCAGCCGACAGAAGCGCCAAAGCCTGTCCTTCCTGCAATGGCGGCAAAATGGGTGACTCTCGATAACCTCAGGAGCGAAAGCTACGTCAATTCACTCGTCACAGATGGTGTAAAGCAGGTGCTTTTCACAGTCAAGGACAAGGACGGCATCTTCCATTTTCCTGCCGATAACGATATCATCAACGGCAAAAACGTGGTGGCAAATGATGCTGAAATGATAGCGAATAGTATTAAAATGCTTAAAGATAACGATGTGTATATAATTTGTGGCCTTTCTGCCCTCCGTGACAACGTAATGCCACGTGCTCACAGAAACGAAGCTGTCACAACAAACGGCGAAACTCTCTGGCTCGATAAGGACAGCCATAC
>JAFYNW010000358.1 GCA_017547995.1 Clostridia bacterium
CACAACATACGGCAACCGCCATTATGACGATGCTCTTATCGAACTTTGCGATGCGCTCAAGGCTCAGGGCTTTATCGTTGTCGGCGCATTTGCTCCAATCGGCGAGCATACTTTCGGTCAGATTCAGGTCGGCAGACCAAATGAAGATGATATCGCGCAGACTGTGGCTCAGGCCAAACTTGTAAAGGCGAAAATCGAAAGCGGCAACCTCAAGGAAGTTACACCTCCGGGCAACCGTCCTTATAAGGAAGCAGGCACAATCCGCGGTAAGTTCAGACCACAGACAGATGGATGTATCGGTTGCGGCGTATGTCAGCAGCTTTGTCCTATGAAGGCTATCAACGATGAATTCAAGGTAGAAGGCGACTGTATTTCCTGTTTTGCCTGCGTAAAGGGCTGTCCTGTCGGCGCAAAGCATCTTGATGCGGCATACGATGAATTCGTAGTAGGCTTCAATGAAAGACTCAAGGAACGCCGCGAAAACGAATATTTTATATAGCAACCACCGAACAAACCACTTGCACGATTCTCAACGGCTCTTTTTCCACCAATGACGATGAAAAATGCTCGCGAGTACCAAAGTATTGCCTCCGCTTTTTAATCGCCCTGACGAAAAAATATCTCGCTGATAATCATACATTGATTTGTACGGCGGCCGCTTGGAAACAACGCAAAAGAAAAGTTTATTATGATAATTTTAGCTTCAAACTCTCCGCGCAGGAGAGAGCTTCTTCAGCTTACAGGTCTTGAATATATTGTGAGAGTTGCCGACTGCGACGAAACCTCGATTCATACAGACCCTGAAAAGATGGCTATGGAAATCGCCCTCAAAAAGGCGAATGCCGTGTCTGCCGATGAAACTGACATCGTAATCGGTGCGGACACCATCGTTGTCATCGACGGCAAAGCCTTGGGCAAGCCGAAGGACAGGGAAGACGCGAAGGCTATGCTGAGAGCCCTTTCGGGCAGAGCACATTCTGTCTATACAGGTGTGTGCGTCAGAAACAAGGGCGAGGACCATTGCTTCTGCTCAAAGACAGACGTTAAGCTTTACGACCTTGACGAAGACACAATCGAGTGGTACGTTTCGACTGGTGAGCCTATGGATAAAGCAGGTTCTTATGGAATCCAGGGCAAGGGCGCACTGCTCGTCGAGAAAATCGACGGCGATTACTACAACGTAGTCGGCCTGCCGATTGCAAGAGTAAATCAGAAACTGCGTGAATTGATTGGATGCTGATGTCAGCAATGTAAGGATGCCGACTACGTATCCGGCGGCGAGTGCCGTCGTACCGAGCGGGCGAATTCATTTCGACCAGCGAGTATTTAATCAAGGGGACCCCGTTAAACCTGTTTAATGGGGAATGGTGGACTTCCTGTTGCGAGGCTTAATAATATGCTGAAGGAATTGATATAAAAATAAATAAGGGAGCACTCCGCTCCCTTTAATATTATATTTCACGTGAAACATTACTTGGCAAACACGTGTTTGCCGATTGTGCCGATGACGGGACGGGAATAAATCCACTTATTGGTCGTCTTGGCAGGGTTATAATAATAGATAGCACCGCCCGAGGGGTCCCATCCGTTGAGGGCATCGGTTGCCGCCTTGCGGGCAGAGTCGGCTATCGGCTTGTCAAACTGTCCGTCGTTGAGGGCGGAAAAGGCTCCCGGCTGATAAATCACCCCCGAAATCGTATCGGGGAAGGATGGGTGGTCAACTCTGTTGAGTATCACGGCACCGACAGCTACCTGACCCTCGTACGGCTCACCTCTCGCTTCGGCCGAAATCATCCGTGCGAGAAGATAATGGTCGTTGTTATTTACAGCCGAAGAAGCCGTGCCTGTCGGCATACCGAGTGCGCGCAACGTGGCATTGCCCACAACACCGTCGGCAGTAAGCCCATTCTTTTTCTGGAAGGCGATAACGGCGCTCTTTGTCTGGCTGCCGAAAATGCCGTCCACATTACCCTTGTAATAACCCCAGTTTTTCAGCTTCTGCTGAATGGTGCGGACAGTGCTGCCGCTGTCACCCTGCTTATATGCCGCGTCGGAAAAACTTACGAAAACGGCAATGAGAAAA
>JAFYNW010000040.1 GCA_017547995.1 Clostridia bacterium
GTTTAACGACACAGTTTCTTTCCTTGGAAATATGGTTCACGTCAATGCAAAGGTGGAAAACGACGAGATACTTATCTTTGTGAAGGATGCTGTGAACGAAAAATCCTCTTCCCTTCCTGCACAGCCTGTGAACAAGGTTTCGAAAGAGCTTGATTCCTCGGTTTCTGTTCTTTCGTTGGTAATGGAAAATATCTCTTCGGCTCATCCTGATTGTGATGAGGATGCTCTTGCTCTTATGAACAAGCAGCTTATGAAGCTCAACCGTCTTTCGAAGAATATTTCTTCATATAACAATCATCTTGCCAACGTTCACTACGTAAACTATGAAAAGGTTTTCTTTTGTCAGTTTCTCTCATCCCTCATCGAAAGTGTAAGCGACGTAGCATCAGATTTACCTGTGAAGTTTACACTCAATCTGCCGAAGGATGATTTCTCCGTTATGATTGACGAGGAAAAGATAAGAAGGGTTTTCCTCAACGTGATTTCAAACTCCATCGCATCACGCGTGGGCAGTGTCAACGTTTCGATTACCGTCTACCCTGTTGTTTCCGATATTGTAAATATCGTCATCCGTGATAACGGCCGCGGCTTCACTCCGCTTATTGCCACAGAAAAATGCAGTGCATCCGATCTTGTGGACACGTACAACAGCTTCGGTTTTGCCGTCAGCCATATCTTCCTTCATCTTCACGGCGGCAATTTCTCCGTTATTTCCGAAAAGGAAAAGGGCACTGTTGTCAGCATGAGCTTCCCGCTCAACATGGACAAGACTCCGCCTGCCTTCTCATCTATGATTCCATCATATTCAGGCGATACAGACTGGCTTCTTATGGAGCTTTCCTCCGTCCTGCCAACAGAAAAATACAGACTTAAATAAAGAAATAAGCCGGATACTCTCCGGCTTTTATTTTGCTTATATTATATGATACAGAAAAAGCGGCTGAAATAAAACAGCCGCTTTGTTTTTACTTGAGGTCTGCAAGATACATTGCATCGCCGAAGCTGAAGAAACGATATCTTTCTTCGACAGCCTGCTTGTATGCATTAAGGATACGCTCTCTGTCAGAGAATGCAGAGATGAGCATGATGAGTGTGCTTTCAGGAAGATGGAAGTTTGTAATGATAGCATCGACACCCTTGAACTTATATCCAGGATAGATAAAGATGCTTGTATCGGAGCCGCCTACCTTTGTCACGCCGTTTTCATCCGTTGCACTTTCAAGAGTACGGCAGGAGGTTGTGCCGACAGCCACGATTCTGCCGCCTGCCTTTCTTGTGTCATTGATGAGCTTGGCTGTTTCTTCGGACACCTCATAATGCTCGGAATGCATATGATGGTCTGTAATATTTTCAGCCTTTACAGGACGGAAAGTACCAATGCCGACGTGGAGTGTAACTTCCGCAATCTTAATGCCCTTAGCCTTGATTTTTTCAAGAAGCTCGTTTGTGAAATGAAGGCCTGCAGTTGGCGCTGCAGCAGAGCCGTTGTGCTTGGAATATACAGTCTGATAGCGTTCTTTTTCGCCCAATTCGGCCTTGATGTAATGAGGCAATGGCATCATGCCCAATTTATCAAGGATTTCCAAAAAGATGCCGTCGTAAGTAAAGTGTACGATGCGGTTGCCATCGTCCTGTACCTTGACGATTTCGCCCTTGAGAAGCCCTTCGCCGAATACAACCTTTGCGCCTTCCTTAAGTTTCTTGCCAGGATAAACAAGACATTCCCAGTTATCATCGCCCATATCTTTGAGGAGAAGCAATTCGATAGCACCGCCTGTATCGCGGTTGCCAAGAAGACGCGCAGGAATAACTCTTGTGTTATTGACAACGAGGCAGTCGCCCTCTTTAAGATAATCTATAATATCGTAAAAATGCTTATGGAAAACTTCGCCTGTGCTCTTGTCCACAACCATAAGGCGGGACGTATCGCGCTTTTCGATAGGTGTCTGCGCGATGAGTTCTTCAGGCAAATCAAAATAAAAATCGGATTTTTTCAAATTAGTCGACATTTCCTACTTCAACTCCTGTAAAATAATGTTTGATTATATCGATATAGTTAATTCCCTTTTCAGCCATACCGCGTGCGCCCCACTGGCTCATGCCGATATTATGACCTGAGCCAGAGCCCTGAATGATTATATCGGACGAGCCTGTGCCTGTGGAAATCGTGCTTACGCCATTTTTGCTCAGCACCTTGACTTCATTCCAGTTACCTGTCAACGCCTTCTTGACAAGGTCGGCACCGATGGCGAAGATATCGCTGATGCTCTTTACCTGACGATTGCCGACGTAAACGCCTGCGCTGTCGCTTGTTACTGTATATCTGTGGCTGTAAATTGTCACGCCGTGGCTCGAGCTGTTGAGCAAAGTTCTTGCTGTATCGCCCGAAACCGTCTTTCTGCCGTTTGTCTGGTCGACGAATGCAAGCTGAAGCACGTTGCCGTACTTGGAATACTTGCTGACGTAGAAATCGGTGATTTTTGTGACAGAATAGCCCTTGGATTTGAGAATCTGTGTAATCTTATCGAGTGAAAGCTTGTAGCTCCAGTCTTCGTAAGGCGAGCTTGTGTACTTGAGATAATCGTCCGGCACACCGCGGAGATAGTCTATCTTGTTGCCCCAGATGTTTTCAACGTCTTCCGTATGACCACCACTGGACGCGTGGAAGAAGGTATTGGCAATCTTGCCGTTGTAAACAACGTACTGACCGGATACTGCATCGCAGGCGGCGTCACTGTTTGCCGTTGCCTGATTTGTGCCGTTGTATACCTGACAGTGGGTTGTATCGCAGATATCGAAGCCCTGCGATTTATGCTTGCCGATGCAATTCTGTGCGTAGGACTTTGCACATAGAGCCTGCACCTTGAGCACTTCTGTATGCCAGTTAGGATTTACTTCGTAAGGCACAACGCCCTTTGCATAGTCGTCCTCTGTTACGTAATTGATAACCGAGATATCGTTGCCGTTGACGCGGTTGTATTCGAAGCCGCCGTAGTATTTATAACCCTTAAACCAGGTCTGTGCCTTGCCTTCTGCATAGACAGGCATAATTGCCATAGGCGTGCCGTTGTCGTATTCGAAGAAAATCTTATTTGTACCAGTTGATGTAACAGTATAGCAAGTGTTGCTGTAGCCGCAGACGGAAAACTCGAGGCCTGTTGTAGCTGCAACCTCAAGCAAAGCCTCTTCTGCCTTTGTCTTTGTTTCATACTGCCCCATTCTGACGGCGTATGCATCGTTGGTGTACGCAGGGAAAACTGTGAGACCATAATCACTAAGGACGTAGATTGCAAGCTCAAGCTCCTCCCTTGTTTCAAACTGTGTATTGAGCTGTAAATGGTAAGGTGAAATCGTTGTAGTAAAGCTATTAGGCTTTACGTCATAGTAGGTATTCGACGAGTCGATATACATCAGCTTATCCTTGACCATTGTGATTTTATTTGTCGAGTCGATACTATAAAGCGGCACAAACTGACGTGCGCTGTCAAAATAGCCGACTTCGTAGCCATATCCGATACCTGTGACGTTCTGCAGGTTTGCCGCAGGCAATGCATTCGAACTATAGAACAAGCCTACCTTGAGCACGTCGCTACCTGCCGCTTTTGCAGGAAGGATGTAGACGAGGGATATTATAAATACCGAAAGCAGTATTTTCATCAAGTTTCTATTTTTCATAAAGTTCTCCCGAGCCGTTTCTGGCATAAAAAGACGAAATTTATCGAGTATAAAATTATTATACCTTATTTAATAGAATGTGGCAAGACCTTTTTCGCCTTTTTTCGCAGACAAAAAGACCTCCTTAACGGAGGTCTTTGTTTTTAATGTTCAGTTCCAATTTCTGTGCGTGGAGGTAATTTTTCAGGAGGACGCTTTTCATCTTCTCTGTCTGAGCCTGAGCGCCATCCTGTCGATTGAATATAATCGAAAACTGCATCTGACCCGTGCGCACCATCAATAAGTGCCTGCTTTGCGCTCTTCGCAGGGAAGCACAACGGATTTTTATGATGGAGGTATTCTATTGTGGACGTAATATAATCCCACTTTTCATCTTCATAAGATTGCACTACTGAATACGTGAAATATCCTCGCTGATTTTCTCCGCTGTATGGGAAAGAAAACTCAGCATAGTAATCTTCAAGAATGTCATTAAAAAACAGTATTACGCTTTTTTCTGTCCCTATATTCTCAACTTCAGCTTCATATTTCACACCGTTTTTATCGTAGAATATTCTGCCCGTCAGCTCATTTGAGCAGTAAGTATCCTTTGCCAAACGCCACGCAGGCCAGATACTTATTCCGTCTCTGCCGCAGAAAACCGTGTCCACATTCCATCTGAAATGATGGAAAATATTCCACGTAGTTTTTCCGTCACCCATTTTAACAACAACGTCTGTCGCCGTGTATTCGTATGGATTATTATTTACCCTGCCGACGACCTTCACATCTTCACCCGGATGCAAATCCTTTATAATTGCAGTCACTTCAATAGCATCCTTGCAGGCAAGAATATCTTCATTAGTAAGGTCATTGATGGCATATTCAGGATAGCCTAAGCCGATAAGTTTTTCCTTTATCTCTATAGCTTCCGTAGACTGCGCTCTTGTCATAATTTCCCAGTCCATAGATACTTTATAGGCAACACTTTTACAGATAAACAAACCA
>JAFYNW010000041.1 GCA_017547995.1 Clostridia bacterium
GACACTTGCAGGCACTATGGATTATACAATCGTCGTTTCCGCTACAGCCTCCGAGCTTGCGCCAATGCAGTACATTGCGCCATATACAGGCTGTACAATCGGCGAACACTTTATGCATCAGGGTAAGGACGTATTGGTAATTTACGACGACCTCAGTAAGCATGCTGTGGCATATCGTACAATTTCCCTCCTCATCCGTCGTCCACCGGGACGTGAAGCATATCCTGGTGACGTTTTCTATCTCCATTCACGTCTTCTCGAACGTGCAGCTCAGCTTTCCGATGAGCTCGGCGGCGGCAGCCTTACTGCCCTCCCAATCATCGAAACACAGGCGGGCGACGTTTCCGCATATATCCCAACAAACGTTATCTCCATCACAGATGGTCAGATCTTCCTTGAAACAGAGCTCTTCAACTCAGGTGTTCTCCCTGCGGTTAACCCTGGTATTTCTGTTTCCCGTGTTGGTGGTGATGCACAGATCAAGGCGATGAAGAAGGTTGCAGGCTCTCTCAAGCTTCTCTATTCCCAGTACAGAGAGCTCCAGAGCTTTGCTCAGTTCGGCTCGGACCTCGATGCCGATACAAAGGCTCGTCTTGCACAGGGTGAAAGAATCGTTGCTGTTCTCAAGCAGAAGAACAACGAGCCTGTTGAGGTTGCTCTCCAGGTATGTATTATCTATGCAGTTACAAACGGCTTCCTCAAGAATATCGCAGTGGAAAACGTTCCTGAATTCGAGCTCCGTATGCGCGAGTTTATGGAAAATCGTCATGCAGACGTTCTTGAAACAATCCGTACAACAGGCAAGATGGAAGCTGACACAGCAGAAAAGCTTGCTGCTGCACTTACAGAATTGCTGGCTGAGTTCCAGTCTGCAGTGTAAAGGAGGGAGCTTAATATGGCAGGTGTTTCCACCAAAGCAATCAAAAACCGTATCCGTAGTATGGAAAGCACAAAGCAGATTACCAAGGCTATGGAAATGGTGGCAGCCTCCAAGCTCCGCAGAGCTCAGGCGCAGGTGCTTTCATCCCGCCCTTATTTTGAAATACTCTACTCCACAATCCACGATATCGTAGATGCAAACCGTGATTTCTCATCTCCATATCTTTCTGAAAGAAAGGGCAAGAAGGTCGCTTACGTTGTAATCGCAGGTGACAGAGGCCTTGCAGGCGGATATAACAGCAATATCCTCAAGCTTGTTATGGCAGATGCGAAGGACAAGGAAGCAACAGTGCTTCCTGTTGGTAAAAAAGCCGTCGACTTTTTCAATTCGAAAAAGATTCCGATGCTTACTGCAAATTATGCACACGCTGAATCGGTTTCTGTCGGCGACTGCTTCACTATGGCAAATAACCTCTGCAAGAGATATCTTGCAGGTGAGTTTGACGAGATTTACGTGGCATATACCAACTTCGTGTCGGTATTGTCCCAGACTCCGCTCATCCTCAAGCTTTTGCCACTTTCCCGCAGTGAAGAAGCAGCGAAGTCCACTGTAAACAGTGATATGCTCTACGAGCCAAATCCTGAAGAGGTTTTTGAAGCTGTCGTTCCTGAATATTTAGGCGGCATAGTCTATGGCGCTCTCTGCGAAAGCAGAGCGGCAGAGCAGGCGGCAAGACGTACTGCTATGGACTCTGCAACTCAGAATGCCGAAGAAATGATCGCAGACCTGAGTCTCAAGTTCAACCGTGCAAGACAGGCTGCTATCACTCAGGAAATCACAGAAATCGTCGTGGGTTCTTAAAGAAATTGACACAATAATAAGGAGTTGAATCCTATGTCTAATAATAAAGGGGCAGTTATCCAGGTAATGGGTCCTGTTCTGGATATCCGCTTTTCCGATGCGGCTCTGCCGGATTTGCTCAATGCCATCGAAATCCCTCACGGGGACAATACAATCGTAGCCGAAGTTGCCCAGCACATCGGTGACAACGTTGTACGATGCATTGCTATGAGCTCGACAGACGGCTTGCAGAGAGGCGCAGAAGCTATCGACACAGGCGCGCCAATCAGCGTTCCTGTCGGTGACGAATGTCTCGGCAGAGTATTCAATCTGCTCGGTCAGCCAATCGACAACCGTGAGGCTGTAAAGGGCGCTGAACGCTGGCCTATTCACCGTGCGGCACCATCTTACGAAGAACAGCGTCCTGCTACAGAAATTCTCGAAACAGGTATCAAGGTTATCGATATGATCTGTCCTTACGCAAAGGGCGGTAAGATCGGTCTCTTCGGCGGTGCAGGTGTTGGTAAGACAGTTCTTATCCAGGAGCTTATTTATAATATCGCAACAGCACATAATGGTTATTCCGTCTTCACAGGCGTTGGTGAACGCACACGTGAAGGTAATGACCTTTACAACGAAATGACTGAATCCGGCGTTATCAACAAGACAGCCATGGTATTCGGTCAGATGAACGAACCACCTGGAGCACGTATGCGCGTAGGTCTTTCCGGTCTTACAATGGCTGAATACTTCCGCGATGCAAAGCATCAGGACGTGCTTCTGTTCATCGATAATATTTTCCGCTTTACTCAGGCAGGCTCTGAAGTTTCCGCGCTTCTCGGCCGTATGCCTTCTGCCGTAGGTTATCAGCCTACTCTGGCAACTGAAATGGGCGCACTTCAGGAACGTATCACATCCACACAGAACGGCTCCATCACATCCGTTCAGGCTGTTTACGTGCCGGCCGACGACCTTACTGACCCGGCTCCTGCTACAACGTTCGCTCATCTGGACGCGACAACAGTTCTCGACCGTGGTATCGCATCTCTCGGTATCTATCCTGCGGTTGACCCACTCGACTCCACGTCCAGAATCCTTTCTCCTGAAATCGTAGGTATTGAGCATTATGAAACAGCACGTGCTGTTCAGAGCATTCTCCAGCGCTATAAGGAACTGCAGGACATCATCGCTATCATGGGTATGGACGAACTGAGCGAAGAAGATAAGCTCACAGTTAATCGTGCACGTAAGATTCAGCGTTTCCTCTCTCAGCCATTCCACGTTGCTGAACAGTTCACAGGCTATAAGGGTAAATACGTTCCTCTCAAGGACACAATCAGATCCTTCAAGGAAATCATCGAAGGCAAGCACGACCAGATCCCTGAATCCTACTTCCTGTACGCAGGCACTATTGATGACGTAGTGGAAAAATGGAAGGGTGATAACTAATGAACGGCTTCCCGTTGAAAATAGTCACTCCGGACGGTCTGCAGTTTGACGGTATTGCCGAAGAAATCGTCGTAAGAACAACGACAGGTGACCTCGGTATCCTTGCAGGACATATCAACTGTATCGCTCCTCTCGGTATGGGGCAGGCGACAGTTGTAATCGACGGACAGAAGAAATATGCCGCTTGTATCGGCGGTATGATATCCTCTGTAAACGGCTCTGTAACCTTGTTGCCGACTACTTTCGAGTGGGCGGACAAGATTGACGTAGAGCGCGCAGACGCATCACAGATGCGTGCAAAGGCGGTTATTGCCGATAAAAACTCTACAAGCACAGAAATCCGTATGGCTGAAGCACGTCTCAAGCGTGCCCTCATCCGTAAAAACGTCGCAAATCTTAAGTAAAAATAAAAGCCACTCCATAGGGGTGGCTTTTTTGTCATTCAGAATGCAGTGAAGAATCTCCTTCGTTTGGCGCAATCCTACAGCCGTCTGTAAACGTAGGGCGGAGGCTTGCTCCCGACGCGAAAAAACAATCACTTCTTCTTTCCGCTCAATTCAGCACCGAAGCTTATAGCACCCTTGCCAAACTGATTCCTTATCTTATCACACACCGCGTCCAGCTTTTTATGCTTTTCGCTGGCGATGGCATCAGCAATTGTCATCTGACTTTCGTCCTTTTCGGTCAGGTCGTTGAGACCAACACCGATAAGTCGCACAGGCTTGCCATTCCACAGTGCTTCGTAAAGATTTTTGAAGGTTTTATAGATATAATCGGTGTCGTCAGTAGGAACTTTCACCTTGGTCTGCTTACTGAATACTGTAAAGTCGGAATACTTTACTTGTACCGATATTGTTGAACATTCGTACTTTTCTGCTCTCATTCTCATGCACACGGTCTGTGCAAGACGCATCAGCACAAGGTTAGCCTCCTCAAGACTCGTCACGTCGCGTGAAAGTGTAGTTGAGTTGGAAAAGCTCTTTGCTGCAGTTGTGCCCGTCGGCACAACCGGGGAGTTGTCAATGCCGTTTGCATACTTCCATAAGGTCAGACCATGGCTTTTGAGCAGCTTTATAATATATTCCTGGTCGCACTTTGCCAGCTTGCCGATGGTGTCTATGCCGTGATTGAGAAGCACCTTTTCCGAGCTTTTGCCCACCATAAACAACTCACGCACAGGAAGTGGCCATAGCTTTTCCTCAAGCTCGTGATGGAAAAGTGAATGGACAAGGTCAGGCTTTTTAAGCTCGCCTGCCATTTTTGCGAGGATTTTGTTTGGCGCAACACCGATGTTTACAGTAAAGCCGAAGGTCGCCTTAATCCGCTCCTTCAGCTCGAAGGCCGCCTTCATAGGCTCGCCGTGAATCCCCTCGAGCCCCGTATAATCGAGAAAGCCTTCATCTATTGAAAATCTTTCCACAAGCGGGGAATAATCGTCAAGCAATTCGAAAAGTTTGTGTGACGTCTCGCTGTAATATTGATGGTCGGCAGGCACAACGAGAAGCTCAGGGCATTTCTGCCTTGCTTCAAAAAGTGATTCGCCCGTCTTTACGCCAAATCTCTGGGCAAGAATGGACTTTGCAAGGACAACGCCGTGACGGGACTTTTCATCGCCGCCGATGGCGGCGGGAATATCGCGAAGGTCGCACAAGCCTTCGCTGAGTCTTTTTACAGACGTCCAGGAAAGGTAGGCCGAATTGACGTCAATATGGAAAATTATTCTGTTTTTAGACATAAATCCGCCTCCTTTTTAGTGTTTCTTGCCCTGCAAAAGTGTAGGGGAGGGTCTATGGGCCTTCCCGCAGAAAAGATAATTCAGCAAAGAACATCTGTTCGTTAACTATATCTTACCACATATTGAATAAAAAGTAAATATTTGCAAATAAATCTATGGTAAAGCAGGAGATAATGTGATATAATAACTCTAATATAAAAAACTACGGAGGAAACTCAAAATGGGATTTCTAAGCATTTTCAAGCAAAGTGACGAAGAAAGAAAAAATCTCGTCCTCAACGGCGGCATAGGTAAAACAGCAATTCTGCTTTCCTTGCCTGTAATGTTCATGCTGCTGGCACAGTCCCTGACTCAGGTCTTCGACAACTGGTTTGTGTATAACTTCTCTACACTCAACAACGGTGCCGCAGTATCCTATTCCAACACAGCACTCAACATCGCAATCAACGGCGGTATCGGTCTTTCTGTAGCCGGCACAGCCTTCATCGGCCGTCTTATCGGTGCAGGCGATATGCAGAAGGTACATAAATATACAAAGCAGTTCATCTTCCTTATGGTTGCCGCTGCTATTATCGTATCCATCTTCACAATGGTCATCGCGCCATTCTATGCGTCTCTCGCTCTCGAAGAAATCAGAGCAGGCGTCCGCACAATCATGTTCCTCACACCGCTCGTTGTGCCATTCCAGTATTTCAACACAGCTTACTACGCTATCAAGAATGCCAACGGCAAGAGCGAAGTGCAGTTTGTGTTCACACTGGTTATGCTCATTCTCAAGGTCATCGGTAACGCCATCTTCATCGCAGTTATGCAGCTCGGCGTTATGGGTATCGTCCTTTCCAACTTTTTTGCACAGGCTGTTATATCCCTCATCGTCAGCCGCGATATTTTCGGCAAGAGCAAGATGAACATCAGCTTCAAGGGCTTCAAGCCTGACAAGGATATCCTCCGCGACTTCCTCAAGGTCGGTATCCCATCCGTCGTGACAAACGTCACAATGCAGGTCGGCTTCCTTCTCATCAACCTTGAATCCATGAAGTACGGCAGCGAAATCCTCAATACAAACTCCATCGCAAACTCCATCACAAACGTAGCGTACAGCTCTCTCAACGCATTCGGTACAGCTATCACTTCTATGGTAAGTATGAACGTCGGCGCTCTCAACTACAAGCGCGCAAAGGATATGGTTGTTTACGTATTCAAGCTCGTTACAGTGCTCAGCATCATCGTTACAATCGTAATGACAATCATCGCGCCATATATGAGTACACTCTTCGTGGAAGAAGACCAGATTATGCTTCTCGATAAGGTTACTGTGACACAGCGAATCACAATCTTCGGTATCTTAGGCTTCTGCTGTGCAAGTATCGTGTGCGGTGTCTTCGTCGCAGTAGGCAAGACAAAGCTCCCAATCATCATCAACGGCCTTCGTATCGTAGGCTTCAGATATCCAATCATCATCATCGCAAACGCACTCTTTGATGCCAACTATCTCATCATTCCAATCTCAACACTTGTAAGTAACAACCTCGTGCTTCTCGTGTCCTTCTATCTCTACTTTAAGAAAATCGACTGGAACGATCCTCTTGGTACTAAAAAATTAACTAAATAAGGAAAACAAATGAACGAAGTAATTGAAAAGAAAATAGAAAAAGCCATCCTCGTGGGCATCAACTGCGGTGCTCTCAAGGATTTTGAAAACTCAGACAACGAAACACTCGACGAACTCAGTGAGCTTCTCGAAACAGCAGGCGGCGAAACAGC
>JAFYNW010000010.1 GCA_017547995.1 Clostridia bacterium
AAGTACACAAACCTTTTCGCACCTGTCTATATGTACAGCAATATGTCTGTGCCTTTCCTCAGCACAGTTGAGTCTGTGACACCTGTTGCCCACGCGACTATGTATACAGGCATGGACCCTGACGGCCACGGCATCCACACTTACGACAGACCAAAGCTCGAATGCACAACTCTCTTCGATTTGTGGTTGGCTGAGGGCAAGAAGGTGGCTATCGTTGCACAGAAGGACTCCACCTTCCTCCACATCTTCGCAGGCAGAAACCTCGATTATTTCGAGGAAGAATGTGGCATCGAGGTGCAGGAAAGAGCGCTCAAGCTTATCGAAGAGGATAAGTATGATATCATCAGCATCCATACCTTCGATTACGATAATGCGGCGCATAAGTTTGGCCCTGAATCCAAGCAGGCCCTCAACGCAGTTTCTCTCGAGGCTGAAGGCTATATGAGAATAGCTCAGGCCCTCGAAAAGAATGCAAACGGCAGACGCACTCTGCTTACGTATTCCCCTGACCACGGTCAGCATCTTCTCCCTGGCGGCAACGGTCAGCACGGCAGCAAGATGATTGAGGATATGAACATCGTCCACTTCTTCGGAACACTGTAGGGGCGACCATCGGTCGTCCGCCATCAACGTCCCGCGAAAAACCGTAGGGGACGACGCCCCCGGCGTCCCGCAAAACAACGCACAAACCATATTGTAGGGGAGGGTCTCCGTGCCCTCCCGCGATACAATACACGCAATCCCACCCCTTTCAAAGAAAGGAGCATCAATATGAGAGTATCATCCGATTTCCGCAGAATCGCCCGCAACGCCCTGAGAAATAAATGGCTGATGGCAATTATAGTGTGTATTATCGTCAGCTTTCTCGGCGGCGTAAACAGTGAAGGACTTGAAATCAAGTTCACACTTGAAGCGCATCATCCTGTTTTTGCCATTTATTACGGCGATAATACCCTTTATTCCACAAAGTACGGATTTCTGCCTGCAGGCATAGGCATCATCGCAGGCGGGATCGCCATCATGGCAATTATTTATGGCATTTTCAAGTTTGTCCTCGGCAGTATCGCAAAGGTCGGCTACGCCCGATTCAATATGGAGCTCGTCAATGACGGAAGTCCACGCTATGAAAATCTGCTCGTTTATTTCCCACACTGGAAGTCGGCGGTCTGCACAGAGTTCCTCAAAACCGTTAAGATTTTCCTCTGGTCATTGCTTTTTGTCATTCCGGGCATCATCGCCAAATATAAATATGCCCTTACAGACTACATCCTTGCCGAGACACCAGACATCAAGGCAAGCGAAGCCATCGAAATCTCCACAACCCTTATGCAGGGCAATAAATGGCGTCTTTTCTGCCTTGAATTCAGCTTTATCGGCTGGGATATCCTGTCGGCTTTCACGTTGGGTATCGGCAATATCTTCCTTACACCGTATAAGGAAGCGGCAAAGGCGGCATTCTATATGGACATCGTCAAGCCATCCTTGGCACCATTTGAATAATAACAACAAAAGCAGGCTCGGATGCCTGCTTTTTTATTTGCCAACTGCCATATATCCACCACGCTTGCCTCCCCTTGTCAGGGGAGGGGGACCGCTTGCGGTGGAAGGGTAGTGACTATATATAAATGCTAATCAAATCCCTTGTCTATCCCAATATAATATGTTATAATGAATGGGTAAGAAAGAGGTAATTTTATGAAGAATTACAAGATAACCGTCGCCTATGACGGGGCAAAATATAACGGCTGGCAGAAGCAGGGCAACACAAGCAATACAATGCAGGAGCGCTTCGAAAAGGTGCTTGAGCGTATGTGTGCACACCCTGTGGAAATCCATGCCTCAGGCCGTACAGACGCGGGCGTCCACGCGATAAGCCAGACAGCTAACTTCAAGTGCAACACCAGGCTGAAGCCAATGGAAATCAAGGACTATCTCAATAAATATCTGCCCGAGGATATTCTGGTCAAGTCCTGCGAAGTGGCTGACGAGCGCTTCCATGCCCGTCTCAATGCCGTTTCCAAGACCTACGAATATCTCATCGCAACAGAGAAGCCTGACGTTTTCGTGCGAAAATACGTCTGGGTTGCCGAAAACAAGCCTGATGTGGAAAGTATGCGCAAGGCGGCTGAAAAGCTTCTCGGCACTCACGATTTCAAGGGATTTTCCACAGGCAAGACGAAAAAGTCCACAGTCCGCACGATAAACTGGCTTGAAATCGAGGAAAATAACGGCATTATCGCCATCCGTGTCAACGGCAACGGCTTTTTATACAATATGGTGCGCATCATTTCGGGCACACTTTACGATATCGGTACAGGCAAGCTCGATGTGAGCGTCATCGACGAGATTTTCGAAAGCAAAATCCGCGAAAACGCAGGACAAACCCTGCCACCACAAGGCCTCAAAGTGGTAGAAGTATTGTATCAGTAAAAACAAAATTCGTAGGGGGCGACGCCCACGGCGTCCCGCAAAACCTATTTAATCCGAAAAAATCCAGGACATGTGCATGGATTTTTTCACCTCTATCGGGCAAGTGTATGCAAAGCATGCGCGCAGACCGATGTAAACTCAAACGAAGCCTGCTTCGTTTGAAATGTCGAAAACACTTTTTCGACATAAATAAAAAACAGCCCCGAAGGACTGTTATTTCTTATTGAGTATGCCAAGTTTTTTGACCAATGACGCCAGCGGAATACCGAGAAGGAAGCATACAACAGCTTCTTCAAGAGCAATCTGCACGCCGAATGCGGCGAAGGATGCCATAAATGCGTCAGGAGTCAGAGTGTAAGCAAGCATAGCGCCGATGATGATGCCGTTGGAAACAACAGGCGGAATAGCGGCAAGCCAGGCCTTCTTACATCTTGCAGTGACAAGCGCTGCAAGGAAGGTAGCGAGAGTGCCAAACACCACGTCGAGGGGATTCACACCCATCGGATTGAGAAGATTCGCCAGTAAACATCCAATGGTTATGCCCCATACGGTATCCTTGCGGATGAAGGGAAGCAAGGTCAGCGCTTCGCTGACACGAAACTGCATCACACCGTAGCTTATCGGTGCAAGAGCAAGAGTGCATCCCGCGTAAAGAGCGGCAATAAGGGCGTTTGTAACTAATTTTTTCGCTTTCATAAAATATTCACCTCGTGCATTTTGGGAGCCCTGAAAAACAGGGGAGTCCTTTGATAATAAGAGTGCGTTAAAATACTAAGACCGCACAATTTCCAAGCAAATATTATATCATAACAATAAACAAAAATCAAGGAGAAATAAATTATGGCAAAGGTAACTTTCATCGGCCACGGCAGCCTTAAGTTTGAAACAAATGCAGGTCAGCACATCTACGTCGACCCATATTTCAAGGGTGACTACTCTGCTCCTGCAAACTTTATGCTCATCACACACGACCATTTCGACCATTTCGGCATCGATAAGGTCAAGATTGCTCCGGGCTGCACAATCATCATGCCTCTCGATGCTATGTGGGACGGCAAGTATCAGGTTTTTGAAAAGGACGGCGTGAAAATCACAGCTGTGCAGGCATATAACAAGAATCACAGCAAGGACGAATGTGTCGGCTACGTCATCGAAATGGATGGCGTGAAGGTCTACTGCGCAGGTGACACAAGCACAACAGAAGATATCGAAAAGAAGCTTCCAAAGATGAAGATTGACTATACTTTCCTCCCAATCGACGGCATCTACAATATGGGTCCAAAGGAAGCTACGTACTGCGCAAAGCGTATCAAGGCGGCAAAGGGCAACATCGCAATCCACAACGACCCACAGTCCAACCGCGATATGTGCTACTACGAAACAGGTCTTGACGAATTCACACCGGACAACAAAATCGTGCTCAAGCACGGCGAAACAATGGAGCTTTAATATGGTAGCTGAAATTACAAAGAAGATGATTGATTTTTCCGAGGGAAATCTTCAGCTTATCAATCATTTCATGAAGGTCCACGGCTATGCCAAGACAATCGGTCAGCTTGAAAATCTTGACGAAAAGACTCAGCTTATTCTCGACGTTGCAACTCTTGTCCACGATATTGCAATTCCGCTCTGCCGTGAAAAATACGGCACAGCAAGGGGCGATTTGCAGGAAAAGGAAGGGTGTGTTTTAGCGAAGGATTTCCTTCAGGGCACAGGTCTTGCACCGGAAATCATCGAAAGAGTTGCATTTTTAGTCGGTCATCACCATACAACAGAAGGGGTAGACGACGCTGACTGGCAGATTCTGCTCGAAGCCGACTATCTGGTCAATGCCGACGAAGGCAAGCAGGACAAGGAAAAAATCCTCGACCGTATGGAAAATATGTTCAGAACAAAAAGCGGCACAGCCCTGCTTAAATCTATGTACAGCAAGGTGCTGGAGGGATAAGCCATGATTTATCTTATTTTATCCATCATCTGCAGCGCCCTCAT
>JAFYNW010000359.1 GCA_017547995.1 Clostridia bacterium
CCCTTGCCATAAGGTGAATGACGACGAAGAATTCAACTGTCTTTTCTGCTATTGCCCACTCTATGCCCTCGGCGATAAGTGCGGCGGCAATTTCGTATATATCGAAGGTATGTGCAAGGACTGCTCCAACTGCCTCATCCCACACAGCAAAAACGGCTATGAATATATCACGGGCAAATACCCTGAAATCATGGACCTTGCTATGAAGAATCAGGACAAGAAGGAATAGCCCATTTGACAATTACTGTAAAGTATGATATCATATACTTCACAACGCAAGAAAGGTATTATTAAACTTAAAAATGGACGAAGACGCGGCGTGTAATGCCAACATCACATCCAAGTTAATATACAGGTATACTCTGTAAGCGCAGGGTATGCCTTTTTGTGTTTTTATAAAAGATTTTTTGATTAAAAGGAGTAAAATATGCTTTCCGACAGTACAGGCCTGATAATTCTTTTAGGCTGCCTTATTGCCACTTCCGCCTTCTTTTCCGCAACGGAAACGGCATTCTCATCAGTAAACAAAATCCGTCTTAAAAATATGGCCCAGATGGGAGACAAGCGTGCCCGTCTGACCCTGAATCTTGCCGAGGACTACGATAATCTCTTGTCTACAATCCTCATCGGCAACAATATCGTAAACATCGCGTCCTCATCTCTTGCCACAGTGCTTTTCGTAGGCTTCTACGGTGATGCAGGTATTGCCATTTCCACAGCGGTCATGACAGTCCTCGTCCTCATTTTCGGTGAAATCACGCCGAAGAGCATTGCCAAGGAAATGCCTGAAAAGTTTGCGATGTTTTCTGCGCCGTTTGTCAAGACTCTTATGATTGTCCTTGCGATTTTCAACTGGATTTTCGCGCAGTGGAAGAAACTCATCTCCCGCTTCATCAAGGTGTCTGACGACAAGGGCATCACGGAAGAGGAGCTTATCACAATCGTTGAGGAAGCAGCCGAGGACGGCGGTATCGACGAGCATGAAAGTGAGCTTATCAAGAGCGCTATCGACTTCACAGACCTTGAGGTTTCGGGCGTACTTACACCGCGTACAGAGGTTGTGGCTATTGAATTGGGCGAAAGTCTTGAGGAAATCAAGGAAAAGTTTGCCGAAAGCGGCTATTCCCGCCTTCCTGTATACCGCGAAACTATGGACGACGTCATCGGTGTTGTGCATATCAAGGACTTCTTCAATCTCAAGGGCGATGATATCATGAGCTGTGTCAAGCCTGTGCTTTATATCACGGATAAAGTGAAGATTTCCAAGCTTCTCCCTTCCCTCAAGGAGCAGAAGTGCCATCTTGCAATCGTTACAGACGAATACGGCGGCACAATGGGTATCGTGACTCTCGAGGACGTAATCGAAGAGCTTGTTGGTGAAATCTGGGATGAGCACGATGATATCGTACGCGAAATCGAGCAGACAGGGGAAATGACCTACGTTGTCGAAGGCTCGGCAAGCGTGGAAAAGGTGTTCAGAATTTTCGATATGGAAAACAATACCGACAGCGCAACTGTCCACGGCTGGGTTACAAGTGAGCTTGAAGACTGGCCGAAGCAGGGTGATAACTTTGAGTTTGAAGACCTTAAGGTTACTATTCTCGAGGTCGAAGAGCGTATGGCAAAAAAGGTGCAGATTGTCCACGTGCCGAAAAACGAAGAATAAAAATAAAGACCGTCCACATTGGACGGTCTTTTCGTATGTGTTAATATAATTTTACTGCGATATAGACGATAAGTGCGACGGCGCACAGTGCAAGGAGGATGAATTGGTGGTTATTCCAGGTAGGGTTTTCCTTGATGCGCTTGCCTGTCACCTTGTCATAGGAAGTAGTGTCAAAATCTTGCCCGTTGATAGCCATAAACAATCTCCTTTCATACCGTATACAATTTATTATTTATTGATTATATTATAGCACACCATCATAATTTCGTCAATACTTTAACGAAATGCTTGCCGGACGGACTGTAGGGGACGGAGCCCTCGACGTCCCGCCGAGCCCAACGGGAGACTTAATCAATAGCATCGCAGATATCACTTTGCCACAGGCAAATAAAAAAGCCACCCGTATGGATGGCTTTTTACGTAATTAGTTTTTCTTGAAGAGTTTATCTGCGATGGAATTGCCGATTTTCTTGAGGCCGTCTTCAACAGCATCTTCGATAGCGTCTTCAATCGCATTTTCGACCTTGTTTGAAATCTTCTTTACGAGCTTGTTGTCCTTGAGAACGTCGTCAAGCACGTCGTCGAGCTTGTCCTTAACAAGATCTTCCACCTTGTCCATGATTTTTTCCTTATCCATAAACAAACCTCCTGAAACTGTATTACCCTTCTATTATATTGGAAAAGGGCAATATTTGCAAGTGAAATGTAGGTGTTTATTCGCCGAGCTTGTAGTTTCTGTCGAGAGAGAAGCCTCTGCCGCTTACCTTGTTGATGTGGGAGATAGTGATAAACGCCTTTTCGTCGATGGACTGAACAATCTGGTTTGCATCGTAAAGTTTTCTGGAAGGAATTACGCAGAGTACGCCTTCCTGCTCAATGCTGTTTTTACCTGTTCTGATTTTGATGAGAGTTGCACCTGCATCAAGCTCGTTGAGGAATGCGTCCTTGATTTTTTCGAACTCATTGGAGATGATGAAGAGCTGTGTCTGTGCCTGACCGAGCACGTTGACCTTATCAAGAGCAACGGACGTGAGAATGAGGCAGATGATACCGAAAAGAAGCTGCTCGGAAGAGGAGAAGAGCATCTGCGCCATAATTACCACGAAGTCGACAACGTAGAGAAGCACGGAAACGGGGAGATGTGTATACTTGTTGATAACAAGAGCGATAACGTCTGTGCCGCCTGTGGAAGCACCGACACGGATTACGATGCCAACGCCGACACCAACGAGAATACCGCCGTAAATCATAGCGATGATTGGGTTGTCAGTCATAGTAGGAAGGAATGGGATGCTTTCGCAGATTTTGATGGAAAGCGGATATGCGATTGTGCTGAGAATTGTGGAAACGGCAAACTTCTTGCCGAGCTGCCACGTACCGAGAAGGAAGAGAATTACGTTGATGGCGAAAACCGTTGTGGAAAGGTCCATGCCTGTGTAGTGGTTGACGGCAAGTGACATACCTGTCGAGCCGCCGAGGACAACACCCTGTGGTACGATGAATGCAACAACTGCGATAGCAACGATGAAGTTGCCGACGATAACGCCGAGCACAGTTGTAAGCAGCTTTTTGAGTTTTTTATTCATAATAGATTATACCTCCGCAAAAATGCTTATTACTTTAATTATATCTTATATTGCAGGTATAAATCAATAGGGAAAATAAATAAAGTTAGGCAAAAAAGAAAAGCACCCTTGTGCAAGAGTGCTTATAATCATTACTGCGCGTTTTTTGTGATGACAGAGCCTATCTTTCTGTGAAGGATGACTGTCATAAAGCTTACGATGAGGCCCTTTATAATATTGAAAGGCAATACGCCCCATACGATATAGCCGTTGATGCTTGTGATGTTAGGATTGACGTTCTGACAAAGGCTGATGATAGCTTCAAGCGGCATCATTGTCTTTGAATAGAATGGGATGAGCATATAGCGGTTTGTAAGCATACCCACGATGACGAGCGAGAAGATTGAGATAACGCTTCCGAGAAATACGCCCTTTCCGCCCGATACCTTTTTCATCACAAGGTAAAGTGTGACAGCCATAGCGGCAAGCATGATGAAATCGGCAAGCTCACCGACGCCGCCTGTTTTTGTGCTCATAAGGTGGATGAGGTCCTTGATGGCAAGGACGAAAAGGCCTTGTCTGAGGCCTAATGCCACAACAGCAATGAGAATTACAGCGCCCGAAATGTCAACCTTGAGAAAAGGAGGCATGAGAGGCAGCGGAAATTCGATGTACATAAGAATTGTGGCGATTGCGGCAAAGAGAGCCGTGATTGTGATTTTGCGGGTGGTCATAGTAAAATCCTCCGTGGTTTGATTTTACTGGTAATCGGGATTAAAATAAAAAAGCCTCACGTAAAGTGAGGGCAATAAAGTGCGTCAGGGTATAGTATATCCATGACGCCCCATCTTCTTTCATCCGGACTATACCGTCGGTATCGGAATTTCACCGATTCAGCTTTCGCTCGCGGACTTTACCGCCGGTAGGGAATTGCACCCTGCCCCGAAGACAGTATTGATTTGTAAAATAAGTATAGCATCCGCCTTTGTCATTGTCAAGACGGAGAAAAATACAATATAAATGTTTAATTTTTTCAGCATATCCATAATAGACAAAAATAATGGTAAAAATATACAAAACAGTGGTTTTTATATTGACATGTCCACTTTATCGTGCAATAATATAGAAAATAAAACTGTGAAAGGACAGCACAAAAATGTCAGCATTCGTATGTAATTACAGACGATTTAGCCGATTTGCCTGCAGAAACTGGAGGTATTTTTGTGTTGGGCTTAACAGGTAAAGGGATAAACGTATATTGAGTTTATTTATACCCTATGGCTCGGCCGTAGGGTATTTTTTATTTGCCGGAATATGAAGCCGCAAAATTGCACGGAAAAGCGCAATCCGTCAGGTTTTTCCTGAGTCTGAGCGGAAAGCTTTTGTCCGATGGCGGTCGGACGAAAATGCTTTTGCCTTTTTCGTGCCGCCTCACTTTCTCAGGGAGAGCACTTGCAGATTATCAGCTCTTTTTGCAGAAGGTATACAATCCCGTTTGACTCTGTGTGTAATGCGGAAAATACAGACAGGGTGGGGGAAGTTTACACAGCTATAACGGTCAGCTGTGGGAGGCGTTTTATAACGCGTGAGAGCATCCTATAAAAAATTACCGTTAGGATGGGTAACTCCTGAGCAACGGCGCGCGGCCTTCATTTTTCCATATAAAGTGCAGCCGGGTTGTGCGGCTGCACTTTTTCCGTCTGTTTTTATTGCAATGAAAATATTCCTTATGATATAATATAGATATAATAAATCTCAAGGAGGCTACGTCCATGACAGTTAAAGAAGCTATTGAAAAAAGAAAAAGCATCCGCAAATATCTCGACAAGGATATTCCTGCTGATATTCTCAATGAAGTGCTCGAAGCAGGCCGTCTTGCTCCATCCGCAAAGAATATGCAGAACTGGGTTTTCATCGCAGTGACGGATAAAGAGCTCCGCCCATTCATGAAGGAAGCCTGCGGCGGACAGAATTGCATCGGCGAAGCTCCTGCATCCATCGTTGTATGTGCAACTGAGGACAGCGTTATGAATTGCGGTCAGCACCGCTCTACAGTCGATTGCTCAATCGCCCTTTCCTTTATGATGCTCCGCGCTACAGAGCTCGGTCTCGGCACAGTATGGCTCGGCCACTTCTTTGCAGACAAGGTCAAGGAAGTGCTTAATCTCCCTGAAAACTTCATTCCAATCGCAGTTACACCAATCGGCTACCCTGCAGAAGAGCCTGCATCCCGCGGCAGAAAACCAATGGAAGAAGTTACACACTTCAACAAATACTAATACGTATTGTAATATTGAAATATAAAAATACGGGCAGGAATTATTCCTGTCCGATTTTATTGCACAAAAAAGGCCCGTCCGATGACGAGCCTTTTATATTTATGTAATTACTTTACTGTGAAGCCGTACTTGATGTTATCGTCCTTACAGATGATGTATGTGCCCATGCTCATAACAGATGCAGAGCCTGTAACCTGTGGGATAACAGCGTCGAATTCGCCAACCTTTGTCTTTTCGATTGGGCAAGCGATAAACTTGGAGCCGATGAAGCTCTGGGAAGTAATCTTTTCACCGATATTAAGTTCGCCCTTTGCGACGAGCTGAGCAACCTTTGCGGAGCAGCCTGTGCCGCATGGGGAGCGGTCAGCCATACCGTCACCGAAGATAACTACGTTTCTGAGGTCAGCACCGTCGGAAGCGTGGTGAGAGTAGAATTCGATAAGGTCAACAGATGTGATGTCGAGCTCTGGGTGCTTGATTTCAACGTTCTTGTTTACGTATTCGAGCATAGCCATGCCGATTTCTGTAATCTGTGGAATGTTTTCAGGGATGATTTCGATGCCGAGCTGGTCGATATCAACCATACCGAAGAAGCTGCCGCCGAAGGAGATATCATAAGTGATTTCCTTGTCGAGCACCTTAGCAACGAGATCTCTCTTATAAAGGAATGCAGGAACGTTTGTGAGAGTTACAGACTTAACTCTGCCGTTTTCAACCTGAGCCTTTGTTCTGATGATGCCTGCAGGAGCGTCGAATGTAACTTCTGTAACAGGTTCAACACATGGCACGATGCCTGTTTCGATAGCTGCTGTAACAGAGCCGATAGTACCGTGACCGCACATATTGAGGTATCCGCCTGTATCCATAAAGATAACGCCGAATGCAGCCTCCTTGTTGACAGGATCTGTAAAGAGCGCGCCGAACATATTCTCGTGGCCGCGTGGCTCGAGCATGAGGGACTTTCTGTAATGGTCGTAATTTTCGATGAGATAGTTCTTCTTTTCAATCATTGTATTGCCGATTGGTTCAGGGAAACCATCCATCACGATACGTGTAATTTCACCGCCTGTATGAGTGCTTACGCCAAGAAACTTATTTTCAATGAGATTTTCATTGAGCTTAGGTTCAAATTTCATACTGAAGCTCCTTTCGGATTATAAATTATTTACTCTATTTATAATAATATTACAAAAGTAGTTGAAAAGTCAATAAAAATCTGTTAAAATATAATAGAATATGAGTGACTATAACTTTATTCTTAAATAGCAGACACGAATCGTTCGGTCCGTGCCGAAAAATACAGCGAAATCAGGAGGTTTTTCGCCTTATGAATCAGATTAAAATCCTTCTCAAGCAGCATATCGGTGCACCATGTGCTCCAGTTGTTGCTGTGGGCGACAAAGTCAAGAAGGGCACACTTCTGGCTCAGCCGACAGGTCTCGGCGCAAATATCTTCAGCAGCGTTTTTGGGGAAGTTGCTGAAATCACAGAAAATCACGTTGTAATCAATGCTGACGAAGTTCAGCCTGATGAATATGAAATGATTTCCGGTGAAACTAATCTTGAGCTCGTAAAGAATGCAGGTATCGTCGGTATGGGCGGTGCAGGCTTCCCAACAGCTGTCAAGCTTAATACAGACCTTAACGGCGGCTACATTCTCATCAACGCAGCAGAATGTGAGCCTGGTCTTCTCCATAACATCCATCAGCTTGAAACACAGACAGACAAGACTGTCCGCGGTGTAAAGTACTGCATGGAAATCTCAAATGCAGCAAAGGCTATCTTCGCTATCAAGGCAAAGAATGAAAAGGCTGTAAAGGCAGTTAAGGAAGCTATCAAGAACGAAGAAAACATGAGCGTTTTCCTTATGCCTGACATTTACCCAATGGGTGAAGAACGTGCGGTTGTGAGAGAATGCCTCGGCATCCTTCTCGAACCAACTCAGCTTCCAAGCGCAGCAGGTGCAGTTGTTATCAATGCTGAAACAGTGCTCCGCGTAGCAGAAGCTATCGAAGACAAGAAGCCTTGCTTCAGTAAGAACGTTACAGTTACAGGTAAGGTAAACAACCCAAGTGTATTTACAGACGTGCCTGTAGGTACATCTGTTTCCACACTCATCGATATGGCAGGCGGCCTTGCTGACGGCGTTATCGGTGAAATCGTAGTAGGCGGTCCTTTCACAGGCAAGTCGGTTGCTGACGTGAACGACCCTATTACAAAGACAACAGGCGGCATTATCCCAACAATCGAATTCCCTGACCTTCACGGCGCAAACATCGGTATTCTCGTATGTGCTTGCGGCGGCAGCGAAGCAAGAATGCGTGAAATCTGCGAAAAGATGAACGCAAAGGTCTGCTCCGTACAGAAGTGTAAGCAGGCTCAGGAAATCAAGGGCGCGCTCAAGTGTGAAAACCCAGGCAACTGCCCTGGTCAGGCACAGAAGTGTATCGCTATGAAGAAGGACGGCGCTGAATACATCATCATCGGCAACTGCTCTGACTGCTCCAATACAGTTATGGGCTCTGCTCCAAAGATGGGCCTCAAGATTTTCCATCAGACAGACCATCTTATGAGAAGTATCAAGCATCCGCTCTACAGAAAACTCAGAGTAAGTAAAAAAATTGAACAATAGAGGAGGCAAATAATGTCTATTTCAGTTGAAACAGCAAATGCTCATAAAAATGATCCTGCGGTTTTGTGCTGCCGTGCAGAAGAAGGCACAATCATCGAAGTGCATAACCTCGAAGATCCAGCTATCTTTGATGATCTCGTAGATTCCAACCTCTTGAACCTCGACGGCGCTCTCACAATCGGTCAGGTTCTCGGCGCAAAGCTTATCAAGACTTGCGATTCCCTCACACCACTCACAGCAGCGGTTCTCGAAGGCTTCAAGGCAAGTGCAGATGAAGAAGCTCCAAAGGCTGAAGAAGCAGCACCAGCAGCAGCTCCTGCAGTTCAGGCTCAGGTTCCAATGGCACAGTTCAACGGCGGTGTTCTCAAGATTCACATCGGCGAAGGCAAGGATATCGATATCGAGCTCCCACTCGTAAACGCTGGTTTTCCCAGTGCAGGCGGAGTAAATGCTCCGCTTCAGACAGTAAACGTACAGCAGCAGGAAGCAGCTCCTGTTGTCAAGAACGTTACTAAGGGTTCTTTCGACAGAAAGCACTTTAACATCACAGAAGTAAAGCGTGGCCCTGAAACAAAGATCGAAGGCACAACACTTTACATCCGTGAAGGTATTGAAGCGGATGCAGTTGCATCACAGGATCTCGTTGTTGATCTCAAGATCGACATTATCACACCAGACCGTTACAACGAATACTCTGAAACAATCATGGACGTTCAGCCTATCGCTGTAAAGGAATCCGGTGAAATCGGCTCCGGTGTTACACGCGTTATCGACGGCGTTATCATCATGGTAACAGGTACAGACGAAAACGGCGTTCAGATCGGTGAATTCGGCTCTTCCGAAGGTATCCTCGAAGAAAACATCATGTGGAACCGTCCAGGTGCACCTGATAAGGGCGAAATCTTCATCAAGACAAACGTAACTATCAAGGCACATACAAACATGGAACGTCCGGGTCCTCTCGCTGCACACTCTGCAACTGACCTTATCACTCAGGAAATCAGAGATGCACTCAAGGGTCTTGACGAATCTCTCGTAACAAATACAGAACACTTCGAACACGTACGTCACTACGGCAAGAAGAAGGTTGTTATCGTTAAGGAAATCATGGGTCAGGGCGCAATGCACGACAATATCATCCTTCCACAGGAACCTGTCGGCATCATCGGCGGTAAGCCAAACGTTGACCTCGGTAACGTACCTGTAACAGTTTCCCCACTCGAAGTTATGGACGGCTGTATCCATGCTCTCACATGTATCGGCCCTGCTTCCAAGGAAACATCCCGTCACTACTGGAGAGAACCACTCGTTCTCGAATGTCTCCAGGACGAAGAAATCGACCTCTGCGGCGTTGTATTCGTAGGTTCTCCACAGATCAACTCTGAAAAGTTCTACGTTTCCAAGCGTGTTGGTATGACAGTTGAAGCTATGGATGCTGAAGGTGCATTCGTTACAACAGAAGGCTTCGGCAACAACCACATCGACTTTGCAAGCCACATCGAACAGATCGGTATGCGCGGTATCTCCGTTGTTGGTATGACGTTCAGCGCAGTACAGGGTGCTCTTGTTGTTGGTAACAAGTACATGACTCATATGGTTGATAATAATAAGAGTGAAGCAGGTATCGAAAACGAAGTTCTCTCCTGCAACACACTCTGTAAGGAAGATGCAGTAAGAGCTATCGCAATGCTCAAGAGTGCAATGGCAGGCGAAAGCGTCAAGACAGCTGAAAAGAAGTGGAATCCAAACGTAAAGGCTTCCAACGTTGAAGCTGTTGAAGAAGTAAACGGCGAAAAGCTCGAACTCGTTCTCAACGAACAGTCTCTTCCAATGAGCCAGAAGAGAAAGGAAAAATACAACTAATGGAGCTCAAATACGGCGATAAGATAATTTATATGGAAGGAATCATCACAAAAGTCCATTCGGGCTCTGTTGAGATTGACCTCAAGGGAAGACTTGGCCATCTCACAATCCCAATGCGCATGTTGATTTCCGACTATGAGCTCAAGGAAGGTCAGGAAGTGGCCTGGAATATGAGCTTTATCGAACAGCTGACAAAATAGATTTTTTCAAACTGTCCGCAGGCTGAATAATTCAGTCTGCGGCAGGGTTTAACACATACGAAAGGATATATACTCACATGAAAACATATAAGGGTATGCAGTCGGAAATTTTCGTTCCGATTACGCCTCCTCCTGTATGGACTCCTGTTACAAAAGCAGTCAAGGATATGAAAATCGCTCTTGCAACAGCTGCAGGCGTACATCATAACAAGGACAAGCGTTTTAACCTTGCCGGTGACTTTACATATCGTATCGTAAAGAGCGATATGCCATCCGGTGAACTCATGGTTTCCCACGGCGGTTACGATAACGGTGACGTTAACAAGGACATCAACTGTATGTTCCCAATCGACCGTCTCCACGAGCTTGCAGCAGCAGGCTATATCGGCTCTGTTTCCGACGTTCACATCGGCTTCATGGGCGGCGGTGGTGACCAGGATAAGTTCAAGAACGAAACAGGTCCTGAAATCGCAAGAATTCTTAAAGAAGAAGGCGTTGACGCTGTTCTTCTCACAGCTGGCTGAGGCACTTGCCACCGCTCCGCGACACTTGTTCAGAGAGCGATTGAGGAATCGGGTATTCCTACGATTATTATTGCAGCGCTTCCACCGGTTGTTCGTCAGACAGGTACACCACGAGCAGTTGCTCCACTCGTACCAATGGGCGCAAACGCAGGTGCTCCTAACGATAAGGAAATGCAGACAGCTATCGTTAAGGACACACTCAAGTACCTCGTATCTATCGATCAGGCAGGTACTATCGTTCCACTCCCTTACGAATACATCGCAAAGGTTTAATTTATGGAACAGATCCTTTCAAAGCTGACTATAAAAGTATTCCACATGGACGAAGTCGTTATTGGGGATCAGAATATTGTAACTTCTCAGGGCAAACTTCAGGTTTGCCCTGTTTGGTTTGTCGATAACGAGTTTATCGATCATGTGGATATAAAAATCATATCCCCGGATGACCACAGTATGACAGTCACTTCTGTTATGGATGTCACACCGATTTCCACTAAGGTTTTGGGGAAGCTCGGTGAAGGCGTAACCCATACTCTGACGGGTGTTTACGTTATGATGACGGGTGCCGACGTGAATGGTGCGCCTTGCGCTGCCTTCGGTGCGTGTCAGGGTGTTTTGTCGGAGGTTATCTCCTTCGATAAGGCGGGTACACCGTCGGGTGACGATTACATCATCCATTTTGATATCACCTTCAAGGATAAAATGGCGATGGAGCGCCGTGCTGTCACGGAAGCACACAAGCAGTGCGATGCATTTATGCAGATTTTCCGTGAACAGATGAAGCTTTTCAAGGGTGATGAATGCACAGAGCGTCATACCTACGTGGATAAATACGTACCGGGACGTAAAAACGTCGTTATGATTCGTCAGGTGGCGGGTCAGGGTGCGATGTATGATAATTATATTCTGCCTAAAGAGCCTTTCGGGGCGTCGGGCGGTAATTCGATAATCGACCTGGGCTGTATGCCTGTTATGCTTACTCCGAACGAGTATCGTGACGGTGCTATACGCTCGATGCAGTAGGAGGTTGCTATGGGTGTAGGACCTTCAACAAAAGAAACAAGCAAGTTCCGTTTTCATGATCCGCTTCTCAAGGTGATGAGCGAGGATTCGGACCTTAATCTTATGGGTATCATAATTCAGGGCACTCCACAGAGTGAAGCCGAAAAGGTATTCTGTGCAACCCGTTCCGCTATCGTGGCCAAAGCTATGAACGTGGATGGTGCCGTCGTTTCGATAGACGGCTGGGGCAACAGCAATATCGACTTCGTCAGCCTGCTCGATGCCCTCAATGACAGAGGTATTCCTACAAGCGGACTTAGCTTTGTGGGTAATGCCGGTAAGTTCGTCGTCGAAAGCCCTAACCTGAAAGGGGTTATCGATATAAACAAGAGTAAAGACGGTGTCGAAACCTGCGTTCTCGGCGAAAACAGTATGGACGAGCTGGATGCAAGAAAAGCGGTTGCC
>JAFYNW010000360.1 GCA_017547995.1 Clostridia bacterium
AAACTGTAGGGGCGAGCATTGCTCGTCCGTTTATCCAATCCATCGGAGATACAACAACGTTGCCATCGGCAACACTTCATACACGAAGTGTGCTTCGTTTCTTCACTTGCGGAGCAAACTTAGTTTTATCGTAGGGGACGGCGCCCTCGACGTCCCGCGGACAAATCGTGATTTGTCCCTACGTTTCCGTAGGGGAGCCGCTTGCTGCTCCCGAAAGCACGCAGTGCGCCCTATTTAATCGTGCGAAGCACACCACATCATTTTCCGTAGGAAAATATATCGCATTCATTTATGGATATATCGCATTTATATATCGCGCACTTCAGTGCATATCGCATCACTGCAGGTGATAACATATCGCATCACTGTAGGTGATATCTTCAGAAAGGCTGAAAAATGAATAAATTACTCTATATCAGCCTTGCTGAACAGATGAAGTTCAAGGAGGCTGATGCTCTTGAACTCATCCGCCGTGCAGGCTCAATCGAGGCCCTTTTCCACGGCGACGGCATGGAATCCATGCTCCTTAAAGACAATCTCACTCAGGCAGAAGCCATAATGGAGTCATGCCTCGAAAAAGATATAAATATAATCACAATTGAAGACCCACGTTATCCAAAGAGCCTCCATAAGCTCTCTGACCCGCCGCTCGTCCTCTATTACAGAGGTATATGGCGCAATCTGGACGAGGGTACTTCCGTTGCCATCGTCGGCCAGCGTAAAGCGACGGCCACAGGCAAAATGCAGGCTGAAAAGTTTGCCAGCGAGCTTGCAGAAAGAAAAATCAACGTCATTTCCGGCCTTGCCGCAGGCATAGACGGAGCCGCCCACAGAGGCGCCATCAAGGCAAATGGCTTCACAGTCGGTGTGCTCGGCACAGGGGCCGACGTATACTATCCTGTCGAAAACGCAGGACTTATGCGCAAAATGGCAAAGGAACACCTTGTCATAAGCGAATTTGCCCCGGGTACAGGGGGCAGACCACAAAACTTCCCTAAACGAAACCGCATCGTTGCCGCTCTTTCACGCGGTACGCTTGTCATTGAAGCACAGGTCAAAAGCGGCTCGCTCATCACAGCGCGTCTTGCGCGTGAGCTGGGGAGGGACGTTTTCGCTCTTGCCAATTTCTCGGAAGGATGCCAGACGCTCATCGCGAAAAATCAGGCTATTCCTGTGAGAGATACAGAGGATATCATCAACCGATTCAATAAGCTTGACGGCAAAACGGAGCAGAAAACAGAAAAGAAGCCTGAAAAACCGCTGACCGATGAGGAAACTCAGATTCTCCGTCACATCGCTCTCGGCAAGGGCAAGGAAGAAATATGCAATATTATGGGTCTGGATATAGTGAAACTGACACGGCGTATAAATATGCTGGAAATCAAGGGCTATATCGTCAAAACGGGCCATTCAAAATATGAAATAACAGAAAGGGTTGCTAAATGAGCATACTTTTGATTGTAGAGTCTCCTGCAAAGGCAAAGACTCTTGTAAAATATCTCGGAAGCGAATACGTGGTCAAGGCCTCCATGGGCCATCTCCGCGACCTGCCTAAAAAGAAAATAGGCATTGATATAGAAAACGATTTCACACCTGTCTATCAGGAAATCGACGGTAAGGACAAGATTATCAGCGACCTCAAGAAGGCATCCGACGAAGCCGACTTCGTATATCTCGCAACCGACCCCGACCGCGAAGGCGAAGCGATTTCATGGCATCTCAAGGAAATGCTTGAGCTTGACGATGCAAAGACAAAGCGAATCACGTTTAACGAAATTACTAAAAAAGCAGTTACTGAGGCTGTTGAAAAGCCTCGTGATATAGATATGAATCTTGTCGACGCACAGCAGGGCAGACGAATCCTCGACAGAATCGTAGGCTATCAGCTCTCTCCATTCCTCTGGAGAAAGGTCCGTCGCGGCCTCTCCGCAGGACGAGTACAGACTGTTGTAACACGTCTTGTCGTCGACAGAGAGCGCGAAATCAATAACTTCAACGCTGAAGAATACTGGACAATCGACGTCACACTTTCTCAGGACGGCAAGGAATTCGTTTCCCACTTCCACGGCGTTGAAACAGGCAAGCTTGAGCTTCACAATGCCGAAGAAACACAGGTCATCCTCGATGGCATCGAAGGCAAGGAATATGAAATCAAGTCCATCAAGAATGCCAAGAAGAAAAAGCGCTCCATGCCTCCTTTCATCACTTCATCACTCCAGCAGGACGCATCCCGTAAGCTTGGCATGACTGCGAAGCGCACTATGGCTGTCGCTCAGGAACTCTATGAAGGTGTTGAAATTCAGGGAATGGGCGCAACAGGTCTTATCACTTACATGAGAACCGACTCTCTCCGCGTTTCCGATGAGGCAATCCAGGCAGGCAGAGACTTCATCCTCTCCCGCTTCGGCAAGGAATTCCTTCCTGACAAGCCAAAGGTCTATAAGACAAAGAAGGGTGCGCAGGACGCTCACGAAGCTATCCGTCCAACAAACCCTGCCCTCACTCCTGAGGAAATCAAGAGAAGCCTTACAAACGACCAGTTCAAGCTTTACAGACTCATCTGGTCCCGCTTCATCGCATCCCAGATGAAGGACGCAACTTTGGACACAATGTCCATCGACATCGAATGCAACGGCTTTATCTTCCGTTCATCCGGCTCTGTCGTTTCCTTCCCGGGCTATCTCGGCATCTATCAGGAAAGCTTCGACGAGGCTCAGGAAGAAGAAATGCCATTGCCACCACTCAAGGAAGGCGATAAGCCAAAGCATATCAAGACAGAGGATAAGCAGCACTTCACACAGCCTCCTGCACGCTATACAGAAGCGTCTCTCATCAAGGCTATGGAAGAACGCGGCATCGGCCGTCCATCCACTTATGCTCCTACAATCTCCATCATCACAGACCGTGAATACGTGGTCAAGGAAAACAAGACTCTCAAGCCAACACTCCTCGGCGAGGCTGTAACAGACCTTATGGTCGATAAGTTCGCAACTATTGCCGATTCCAAGTTTACTGCCGAAATGGAAAACAAGCTTGACGAGGTTGAACACGGCAGAAACTATAAGGACGTATTGCGCGAATTCTATGCAGAGTTCGATGCGTCCATGAAGCAGGCTGAAAAGGACCTTGAAAAGACAAAAATCAAGGTCAAGGACGAGGTTACAGATACACCATGCCCTAACTGCGGCGAAATGATGGTCATCAAGTCATCCCGCTTCGGCAAGTTCCTCGCCTGCCCAAGATACCCTGAATGTAAGACAACAAAGCCGATAACTGAGGATATGAACGTGCCTTGCCCTGTATGTGGCGCAAAGCTCCTCAAGAAGAAGTCCAAGAGCGGCTATTATTACTACGGCTGTGAAAAGAATCCTGAATGTGAATTTATGACCTGGGATAAGCCAACGGATAAGAAGTGCCCACAGTGCGGCGGCGTTGTTTACAAGAAGTATACAAAGCTCGAAAAGAAGAATCTCTGCTATACACCAAACTGCGGCTGGGAAGAGCCACTCGCTACAAAACGCGGCAGAAAGAAGGCCGAAGAAACAGAAGGCGCAGAGGAAAAGAAGACAACGAAGAAACGCACAAGCAAGAAGGCCGATATCGCTGAAGCAGCGGCTGAGGTGGCGGCAGAAAAGCCAAAGCGCGGCAGAAAGAAAAAGACGGAAACAGCAGAATAAATCTCCACTCTGTACGTCATTCTGAGTCACAGACGAAGAATCTCATTCGGTTTGCACAATTTCCGTAGGGGACATTCACGAATGTCCCGCGGACAAATCGTGATTTGTCCCTACACAATTCGCAGGGAATGGCATCGCAGATACCGCAACTATTCACTTTTCACTCTTAATTATTCACTTACTACAACGTAGGGTGGGGGCTTGCTCCCACCGCAAAATAAATACGTAGGGGAGGTACAGGAACCTCCCGCACAAAAAAGGAAACTTATATGCCAAAAATCAAAGTTATAGGTGCCGGTCTTGCCGGCAGTGAAGCTGCCTGGCAGCTTGCAAACAGAGGCATCGAGGTCGAGCTTTATGAAATGAAGCCGATTCAGATGACCGAAGCGCATAAATCCCAGTATTTCGGTGAGCTTGTGTGTTCAAACTCCCTCCGCGGAGCAAGTCTTACCAACGGCGTAGGTCTTCTCAAGGAAGAAATGCGTCAGCTCGGCTCTCTCATTATGGAATGTGCCGATGCAACGAAGGTCGAAGCAGGCGGCGCTCTCGCTGTCGACCGCGAAAAGTTCGCAAAAATGATTACAGATAAAATCAGCTCCCACCCAAACATCACAGTAATTCACGAGGTTGTGGAAAAAATCCCTGAGGGCGAGGTGATTGTGGCATCCGGTCCGCTTACCTATGGCCCTCTTGCCGACGATATCATTGCCCATCTCGGCGAAGGCACAGACCTTCATTTCTACGATGCGGCGGCGCCTATCGTAAGCTTCGAAAGCATCGATATGGACAAGGCATACTTTGCCGCACGCTACGACAAGGGCGAGCCTTCCTATATCAACTGTCCTATGGACAAGGAAACTTACCTTAAGTTTGTTGAAGAGCTTAAAACTGCAGAAGAAGCAGAGGTACACGGCTTTGAGGACTCCATGGTCTTCGAAGGCTGTATGCCTGTTGAGGTTATGGCAAGACGAGGCGAGGACACACTGCGCTTCGGCCCTATGAAGCCTGTCGGTCTCCCTGACCCTAAGACGGGCAAGGAGCCTTATGCCGTCGTTCAGCTCCGTACTGAAAACGAGGAAGGCACTATGTATAATCTCGTCGGCTTCCAGACACATCTCAAGTTCCCTGAGCAGAAGCGCGTATTCTCCATGATTGGCGGTCTGGAAAATGCATCCTTCCTCCGCTACGGCGTTATGCACAGAAATACCTTTATCAATTCACCGGGCAATCTCGACGAATTCTACTGCCTTATCAAGGAGCCACGCATCGCCTTTGCAGGTCAGATGACAGGCGTTGAAGGCTACGTGGAATCGGCGGCTTCCGGCTATTACGCAGGCATCAACAAGGCATTCAAGCTTCTTGGCAAAAAGCCTTTCAAGCTGGATTCCGATACGGCTATGGGTGCTCTTGCGAAATATATCAGCTCCTACGTGGGCAAAAACTTCCAGCCTATGAACGTCAACTTCGGCATCATCGACAGTCTGCCATTCAAGGTAAAGGATAAACAGGAAAGATATTCTATTGTGGCTGAAAGAGCCCTTGCAAGCATCAAGCTTGCCAAAATGCGAGGAGGATTTTAATGAAAATTATTCTGGATATGATGGGCAGTGACAACGGTGTCAGAGCGACAACCGAAGGCGCTGTCATGGCGGCAAACGAGTTCGGCGAAGACCTCGTTCTCGTCGGCAATGAAAATGAAATCAAGGCTGTGCTCAAGGAATTGGGCGCGGAAAACAACCCTAAGCTGACAGTTGTTCACGCAGACGAGGTTGTTCTTATGGAGGACGATGCTCAGGCTCCTGTCCGCACAAAGAAGAACAGCTCCATGGCGATCGCTCTCAATATGCTTGCAAACGGCGAAGGCGATGCCGTTGTTTCGGCAGGCTCAACAGGCGCATTCCTCACAGGTGCAACACTCATCGTAAAGCGTATCCGCGGCATCCGCAGAGCGGCGCTCACACCGATTCTCCCTAACGCAAAGGGCGGCTCTGTTCTCATCGACTGCGGTGCAAACGTTGAATGCACGTCTGAAAACCTCTATCAGTTCGGCCTTATGGGCTCTCTCTATGCAGAGCATTATATGGGCATCGAAAGTCCACGCGTTGCCCTTATCAACAACGGTGCAGAGGAAACAAAGGGTACTTCCGTATATATCGAAACACATCAGCTTCTCAAGGAAGCTCACAAGAACGGCGAAATCAACTTCATCGGCAACGTTGAAGGCCGTGACGTGCCGCAGGGCGTATGCGACGTTATCGTTGCAGACGGCTTCACAGGCAACATCCTTCTCAAGACAGTCGAAGGCGTTGCAATGTTCTTTATGAGCGAATTCAAGAAGATTCTCACAGAAACTCCGCTTACAAAGGTGGCAGGCGCTATCGTAAAGCCTGGTATGCGCGCTCTCAAGAAGAGAATGGACTATACAGAAATCGGCGGCGCTCCTCTTCTCGGCATCTGCAAGCCTTGTATCAAGGCACACGGCAGCTCTGACGCGAAGGCATTCCGCAGCGCTATCAAGCAGGCAATCAACTACGCTTCCAGCGGTACTGTGGAAAAGATTGCTGAAAAGCTGGGCAAATAATTTTTCAAAAAGGTATTTACAAACATAAAAACCTTTGTTATACTTAACTTAAAATTAAGGTATATTTACCAGTTATTCTAAAATAGTTGGAGGAAATTATGGTATTTGAAAAATTGCGTGCAATTATCGAAGAAATCACAGGTCTTGATGCTGACGAAATCACAGTAGAAGCTACACTTGATGACCTCGGTCTTGACTCCCTTGACGTTGTAGAAATTATTATGGCATCTGAAGATGAATTTGATATCACTATCGAAGACGACGCTCTCACAGGCGTAAAGACTCTCGGTGACGTTGTTGATATCATCACAGATCTCATTGACTAATTTAATATGTTTTCAGCAGGACGGTTTAACTAATCCGTCCTGTTTTTATTTTGCCCGGATATCAATTTATCCCCTTGTTTACCATAATATTTTATATAATTCATTGACGATTTACACTATATTTGATATAATATAATGGTGAAATAATAATTAAATGCGGCAAAGGAGAATGAACATGATCTTTGAAAAAGCAGGACGCGAAAACACTCTGGCAACAGTAGAGCTGGTCAAGAAAACAGCGGCGGAAAGAGGCATCAAGCATATCGTTGTGGCTTCCAATACAGGTGAAACAGCGGCTCTTTTCAAGGGTATGGACATCAACGTGGTGTGCGTCGGTCAGGTGCCTGGTTTTTCCGAAAAGGGCGTCAATGCAATGACTAAGGAAATGAAGGAAGACCTCAAGGCAAACGGCGTCAACGTATATCATACGTCCCACGTGCTCAGTGGTGTTGAACGCGGCATCAGCAACAGAGCAAAGGGTATGTATCCTGCAGAAATCATCGCAAACGCTCTTCGTATGCTCTCTCAGGGCGTCAAGGTTTGCGTTGAAGTTGCAATCATGGCTCTCGACGGCGATATGATTCCTTACGGCGAGGAAATCATCGCAGTAGGCGGCACAGGCAGAGGCGCTGACACAGCTGTCATTATGACACCATCCCATGCAAACTCTGTCTTTGATAACAAAATCCACGAAATCCTCTGCAAGCCAAGATAAAAGGTGTGACTTCGTCACATTTAATAGGTTCATTTACCCTTCCGGGCAGAGTGAACTTATTAAATGCATCGCAGATACCTTATATTATTTCAACTAAGTATAAGTAACTGGAGAAAAGCATAAATGATTCTCGATTATAAGTTTAAGAATAAAAATCTTTTCAGAGCGGCGATGACTCATTCATCCCACGCAAATGAAAACCGCAAGAGCCAGGAGCACAGTAACGAGCGCCTCGAGTTTCTCGGTGACGCAGTACTCGGCCTCATCTGCGGTCAGTTCCTCTTCGAAAAGCATCCTAAAATGGAAGAGGGCGAGCTCAGTAAGCTCCGCGCGGCTTTAGTCTGCGAAAAGTCCCTCTTCAAGTTTGCAAAGGAAATCGACCTCGGCTCTGAAATCCTTCTCGGCAAGGGCGAAGAAGCAGGCGGCGGCAGAGAGCGTCCATCCGTCCTTGCAGACGCAACTGAAGCGCTCCTTGCGGCTATCTATCTCGACGGCGGCATGGAGGAAGCGAAAAACTTCATCCTTCCTTTCCTCAAGCGCGAATCGGAAAAGACAATCAAGACAGAAGGCACTTCCGACTATAAGACAGCGCTTCAGGAAATCATCCAGAAGAATAAGGAAGAAACTCTCACATACCGTCTTTTCAAGGAAAGTGGCCCGGACCACGACAAGAGCTTTGAGGTTGAATTGCTCATCAATTCCAACGTAATCGCTCACGGCAAGGGCAAGAGCAAGCGTCAGGCAGAGCAGGACGCAGCACGTCAGGCCCTCGAGCTTATGGGTAGATAATGAACATCATCCCCATCTTCATCCCCCATCTGGGATGCCCAAACGACTGCGTTTTCTGTAATCAGCGGTCGATAGCCTCCCCCTTTGTGCCGACCAAGGAGGACGTTAAAAATACCATCAACGAAGCGTTGAAATACAGTAAAAATCCTCAGATTGCCTATTATGGCGGCAGTTTTACAGCCATCGGTGAAGAAAAAATGACGGAATATCTTTCCACCGCTTATGAATTCATCGAAAAGGGACTGTGTAAGGATATCCGCGTTTCCACCCGTCCCGACTGCATAAGTGAGGAAATCCTCGCCCTTCTTAAAAAGTATGGCGTTTCCACAATCGAGCTTGGCGCACAGTCGATGTGCGAGGACGTGCTTATTGCCTCAAAGCGCGGACACACAGCGCAGGACGTCCGTGATGCGTCAAAGCTTATCCGCGAAAGCGGCTTCACCCTCGGTCTGCAGATTATGACAGGTCTGCCGCTTGACAACGAAGAAAAGTCGGTCTATTCGGCTCACGAAATGGTCAGATGTCAGCCAGCCATGGTGCGAATCTATCCTGTATGCGTAATAGACAAGACAGAGCTTGCCGACATGATGAGGCTTAATGCATATTCCCCAATTTCTGTGGATAACTCTGTGGAAACCTGTGCAAAACTATGTGGAATCTTTGAGGACAACGGAATCGAAGTCATCCGCATCGGACTCAATCCGACAGAGGACTTGTCAAACGGTGCCGTTTTAGGCGGTGCATACCATCCTGCCTTGGGCGAAATGGTGCGCGCACGAATGATGCACAACGCCATCTGCGAAAGGATGGAGG
>JAFYNW010000361.1 GCA_017547995.1 Clostridia bacterium
ATTTTCCTTTTCAGCAATGCCTGCCTCGATGATATAATGCACAAGCGCCTCGATATCCTTAACGGAATCCATACGCTTTTCGATATCGTCGAGATGGTTGTAAGTCTTGCCGTAGCCTGTCGAGCCACGCACGTTAGGCACCACAACTGTGAAGCCGCGGCTTACGAGATATGCTGTGAGAGGCTTGTATACAGGCTTTGCCTGACTTTCAGGGCCGCCGTGGATTTCGATGACAACCTTATTGGCCTTCTTTTCCTTACGGAATACCCAGAATGGCACTTCAAGACCATCGAAGGAATTGTACTTGTGAAGCTCAGCTTCAACAAGGTCGTCAGCTGTGATGCCGCCCATCGGGCTTGTTGTGACGCGCTTGAGTGAATCGGCATCGAGGTCGAGAATCCAGATATCGTCCGTGCGTTTGCCGCTGGAGAGATTCATAATCAGCTTGTGGCCATTCCAGCTTACGTTGCCGCCGACAGCCTTTGGAATCTTTGGATGGTTGACTTCAACCTTTTCAACCATATCCCACACCTTGAGGTTGAGATAGCCGCCTTCGTTGATGGCTTCAGCCATATATCTGCCGTCCTTGGAAAGAGAAATCTGCTCGATATCCCAGTTTTCCTTTGTATGGCAGTAGTTCATCTTCTTTGTTGCAAGGTCATAGTATGCGATATGCATCCATTCGCTTTCGTAATTGCAGAGGAACCAGAAGCCGGAGGAATCCTTGTTCCATACGGCATTCTTCGCAACTGCGTTTTCCATTTCTTCAACGACCTTTTCAGCCTTGCCTGTTTCAAGGTCGAGAATCCACATATAGTTGACAGTCAGGCCTGCCATCTTATTATACGTAAGATAGCGCCCATTTGGAGAAAGCGAACCGGGATGGTTATAGTTATCGTTGTTCTGAAGCACGATTTCCTGCTCGTAAGTCGCAAGATTCATACGGCAGAGGTCGAAGGTCGCCTTTTCTCTTGCATTACTTGAGAAATAGAGCCACTTGCCGTCAGGAGAGGATGGGCCGATGTAATGACGTGCCGATGGATTGTTTGTAAGGTTAGTGACTTCCTTTGTCAACCAGTCGACCTTATAAATCTGTTCCTGCTCGTCGCCGCCTGTGTCCATGCCGAAGTATACGTTCTTGTTTATATCAGCACCGCCGAGAGTCCAGACGCGGTTTTCATCGAAGGAAAGCTGAACAGGCGCTCTGCCGTCGGCATAGCCCTGCCATACCTGAAATGCACCGGACGCATTGCCGATGAATGCGAAGGTTTCGCTGTCAATCCACTTGGCATTTGCCGAGCTCATTACGTTATAATATGCGGAAATAGGTTTCATATTGTATCTCCTTTCGGGTGGTTTCGGTTAAACTGCACGTCCCGTGTCATTCTGAGTGTAACAAAGAATCTCCCACGGTTTGCAGAAGTTATATTTGCCGATGCAAGTTATATTGCTTAGCAGTTATATTTGTCAATGACAAGTTGTATTGCCCCGCGGCAGTTAACGTACCTGCGGTGCATTTATTAAGGCGGGACGCCAAGGGTGTCGTCCCCTACGTTATCGTCTTAATACAGACCATTTTGCTTTTTCTATTTTGACTTCATAGCTGTTCATTTCATCATTTTCAGGCTTGAACATATCATATTTGCCACATTTTGGACATTCATAAACTGCAACTTTCATTGAGCCTGACCACTTATGTGTATCTCCTTCAAATGAATCGTGACCAAGCTGAAACTCTTTTACACCATTGAAAATCATAGCACTTTGGCAATATGGACATTTTAATTCACGCATTACAATGCTCCTTTCTTGCATAAGTCTTATGTAGGTGATAAGCCTGCTCCTCCGCTGTAAATCGCATTTTCCAACGGAAAATATATCGCATCCACAGGATATATCGCATTTATATATCGCGTGCACAACACATATCACATCGCGTCAGCGATACTTCTTACATTTCTGTTTTTCTGAGGAACTTACCAGGTCTTGCTTCTGTCTGTTCGCCGTTTTCGATAGCAAGAACGCCGTTTACGATAACGTGATGGAGTCCCTTTGCGCCCATAAACGGATTCTTGTAAGTAGCCTGGTCGGCAATAGTTTCGCCGTCAAAAATTGTGATGTCGGCCGCCTTGCCTTCCATGAGCACACCGCGGTCTGTGATACCGATGATGTCGGCAGTCTTCTTTGTGATTCTATAAATAGCAGTCTGCAAATCGCAGAGATTGAGTTCACGAGCCAAGCGGAGGAAGCAAGGGAAGGTGCCGTAGTTTCTTGGGTGGTGTCTGCCTTCATTCTTATTTGGGTCGAGTGGATAAGCAGAGCCGTCCGAGCCGATGGAAACGTCCTGCTTGAGCAGATAATGAACGTCATTGATATCCATCGAGAAGAATACGCACTGGCAGTTGCCCTGAGTTTCAGCGGCAATCTTAGCCACAGTTTCAGCCATTGGAATGCCCAGTTCCTGAGAGATTTCATAGATATCCTTGCCGTCAGCGTAAGGAGCCTTGCCGCGTGTTGCCACGATGAAAATGCCGTGACCATCCTTTTCGCTCTGGAGCTGGTCGCGGAGGAAGTTCATGATGTCCTCGCTCTTTTCTGTTTCGAGCAGACCGACAGCGGCAGGAATACCGCCCTTGAGCGCCCACTTTGGCCAAATATTTGTGATGCCAGAGGATGAAGCCTCGTATGGATACATATCAGCCGTCACCTTGATGCCCTTATTCTGTGCATCAACGATGTACTGCCAGAGCTCGTTTGCGTGGCCGAAGTTTTTCTTGCCGCCAAACTTGAGGTGGGAAATATTGATACGGCAACCTGTCTTGCGGTTGATTTCGAACATTTCCTCGAGAGAATCGTAAATCTGGTCTGCCTGATTACGCATGTGGGACATAATTACGCCGTCGTACTTTGCAACAACAGCGCCGAGGTTGTTGAGCTCTTCCTGGTCAGCCATAACGCCAGGTGCATAGCCGAGACCGAGGGACATACCGAATGCGCCCGACTTCATTTCATGGTCGAGCATTTCAGCCATCTTGGCATTGTCGGCATCCGTTGCAGGGTCGGAGAAGCCTGCTGTGTTGGCACGGAGAGCGCCGTGACCGATGAGATAAGCGAGGTTAATCGCCATTTTCTGGTCATTCTTGTGCGCTCTTTCAATGAATTCATCCATTGTGTGAGCGATATTTTCAGGACCATTGAGGACGTAAGCCTTCATGATGTCCTTCTTCTCTTCAAGATAAGGGAAGATTGTAAATCCGCACTGACCTGCAAGCTCGGTTGTTACGCCCTGAAAAAGCTTTGCCTGACAGGCATCGTCCTGAATGAAGTTGTCGTCGGAATGGGAATGTATATCGATAAAGCCCGGAGAAACGCAAAGACCTTTAGCGTCGATGATTTTCGCCGCTTCGTCCTTGATTTCAGGGGCAATTTTTGCAATTTTGCCGTCTTTTACAGCTATGTCAGCATTGATTGGAGCTTTGCCTGTGCCGTCATAGACAAGACCGTTTTTAATGAGAATATCAAACATAATTTGCGCTCCTTTGTTGAAATGAATTGCGTAAAACGCATGAATCGGCTCCGCCATGAATTGCCTTGCGGCATGAATCGTTTGCCTTGCAAACATTGTGGTGTGAGGCAAGCTCACATTTAATAAGCTGTACGTTCTCCTGTTTGATCAGTGGCGCAGCCACACCTTAACGTTCCGCAGGAACAATTCATGAGCGTCAGCTCAATTCACGTGTGAAACACATTTCACGACGCAGTCAATTCATTTGATTACCTGTTATTTAACATAGGGGAGGGCACGAGTCCCTCCCCTTTATATTTATCTTATCTTATTTCATACCCTTGAGGTACTTATTGAACCAGCCTGTGATTTCGCTGAGACGGCGTGTTCTGTGGATTGGCTTACCGCTTCTGGAAAGTTCGTGGTTTTCACCCTTGAAGATGCACATTCTTGCTACGCAGCCTGCATTCTTGATAGCGTAGAACATCTGCATACCTTCGGAGAGGAGGCAGCGGTAGTCTTCTTCGGAATGGATGAAGAGTGTAGGTGTCTTTGCCTTGTTAGCGTGCTTGAGTGGGGACTGATCCCAGATGCGCTTCATATTTCTCCAAGCTGTACCCTGAACCTGGTCTGCGTCGAAAGTATAGCCGATGTCAGCGAGGTTTGTGAGGGAAATCCAGTTTGTGAGGGAGCGCTGGGAAGCCGCTGCAGCAAAGCGGTTTGTGTTGCCGATTGCCCAGTTTGTCATAAAGCCGCCGTAAGAGCCGCCTGTGATACCGACCTTTGTCTTGTCAATCTGAGGATACTTTGCTTCAACTGCATCGCAGAATCTGAGAAGGTCGTCAAAGTCGATTGTGCCGTACTTACCACGAAGGTCAGCGAAGTCGTCGCCGCGGCCGTCGGAGCCACGTGGGTTACAGAAGTATACGAAGTAGCCTTCACTTGCCCAGTACTGCATTTCGTGGAAGAATACGGAGCCGTAGATTGTTCTTGGGCCGCCGTGTACGTTGAGAATTGCAGGATACTTCTTGTTTTCGTCGAAATTGATTGGCTTCATTACAAAGCCTTCGATGAGTGTATCATCGGAGATGATGTTCATAACTTCAGGCACTGCAACGTACTTGCCTTCGAGAGCCGCTGTATTGATATTTGTAATCTGATTCTGCTTGATGTCGTAAACTTCCTGAAGCTTCTGGCCGCGCATACCGACGAAGATGATATCCTTGCCGTGTACGTCGAACATATCTACTGTGCCTTCGCCTTCAACGAGCACTTCAAAGGAGCCGTCAGCCTTGATTTTGTGGAGCTGGCTGTTTGTATGGATGCCCTTTGTTGTGTAGATGCCGTCTTCTGTGTACTTCATTGTGATGCCGCCGCCACTGCGTGTATCGGAGCCAACAGAGTTGTTGTAGCCGAATTCAGCTTCGTGGAAGCGAGTAAGCTGGCCGTTTTCGAGGAAGTAGAAGTCGCAGATTTCGCCTGTACCGTATGTCTTGCAGTCGGAAAGGAGAACGCAGATTTTGCCGAAAGCGTAACCTGCGGACTGGATGGAATACTTGCCGCCTGCGATGAGCTTTTCATCCTTGTTTTCTGCGATATTGTAGCAGTGAAGCTCGTTTGTCTTTGGCTTCTTATCCTTATAAGTTGTGCATGTGTAGAAAATCTTGTCGCCAAAGATGCCTACGTACATAACGTCAGCCCACTTGTTGGAAACCTGAGTTACCTTCTTTGTGGAGATATTATATGTATAGAGAACCTTTCTTGTCTTGTTGATGAAGCCCTGACCGTTGAACCAGAATGGAAGCTCATCGATGATGATGTAATCCTTTTCTTCTTCGCGCTGTTCAGGAGTCATCTTGTCAAGACGTTCCTTGTTATGGTCGTATTTTGCAACGAAAGCAAAGTTATCTTCGTCGATTTTCTTTACCTGACCAATGCCGTAAGGCACTGTGAATACCTTTTTAGCTTCGCCGCCGTCGAGGGAAATCTTATAGAAGTCTGTTGTGCCAGGCTTCTTGTCGCCTCTCATGCCAGGGAAGATAAGGGAGTTGTTGTCTGCCCAGAAATAAGTTCTGCTGTCGCCGAGAGACGTAATCTGCTTTGTTTCGTTCTTGGCGATATCGTGAACGTAGATGTTGGATTCATAGCCCTTGCCGTTTTCCTTGGACTGTGTTGCAGCAAAAGCAAACTTTGTGCCGTCAGGGCTGTAAGTCAGCTCGCCGAGACCCTTATACTTTCCGAAATCGTTGATACCTATGCGTTCCATAATTACCTCTTTCTGTTTTAATATATAAAACTTTTGTTTTTTGTTTGTTGATTAAAAATAACGTAGGGACAAATCACGATTTGTCCGCGGTACGTCATAAATGCCGTACCCTACATTTGTGAAAACAACTATAAAAAAAGACAGCACAAAAACGTGCTGTCTCAGCTTTACTTTCTTTCTCTGGACGCCTTGATAAA
>JAFYNW010000362.1 GCA_017547995.1 Clostridia bacterium
GACAAAATGAGAGTTAGCCGCAAACTGGTCCACGCAGTTTGATCACGGGACCAAGGGGAGCACCCCTGGACCCCCTTGTGTGTTCGTTCCTCACAAATGGACAGATTGGATAGGTTACTGCTCTATTTATGGATAGCAAGTAATCCCACGCATGGCTGGCAGACCAATTATATGCGCACTTGTGCGCCGCTTGTATAGTATAGGGATATGCCTGAACAAGAAAAACCACCCGCTATGCGGGTGGATATTTCTTTTGATTCAGAATCGGCGGGGCGCCGAGGGTGCCGTCTGTCCGCTACTCTTCTTCTATTGCCTGTACGGGACAGCTGATTTTCGCGTCGGCTGCAAGGGCAATTTCCGTTTCATTGTCCGGCTGATGCTTCACCTTTGCCATGCCATTATCCGCCATTTCAAACACGTCGGGACACATACTTACACAGAGACCGCATGCGATACAGCTGTCATTTACATTGAATTTCATAATAAATTCTCCTTTTTGATGACTCATATATAATTATTGCCTTTTTCAATAAAGTTATGCATATTTATTTATATATCCAATAAAAGGTACAGTCAAAGTCATTGATTATTTATATATCTTTTGTTATAATGTACAAGTCTTTTATTTGACAGGAGGTTTTTTATGACAAATTTTGTATCAACAGTGAACGGATTCATGTGGGACTTCCTTCTCCTGTTTCTTCTCGTAGGCACAGGCGTATGGCTCACAATCCGTCTCAAGGGCGTTCAGATAAGATATCTCGGCAAAGCTCTTAAAACAACATTCGGCAACTTCAGCCTTTCCGGTGAAAAGGCAGGCAGCGATGGTATTTCTTCCTTCCAGGCTGTTACAACAGCTATCGCGGCTCAGGTTGGCACAGGTAACCTTGCAGGTGCTGCTACAGCTATCGCAACAGGCGGCCCTGGCGCTATCTTCTGGATGTGGGTGGCTGCATTCTTCGGCATGGCTACCAACTTCACAGAAGCAACTCTCGCTCAGAAGTACAAGACAATCGGCGACGACGGCGCTGTGACAGGTGGTCCTGTTTACTACATCAGAGCGGCTTACAAGGGCAAGCTCGGCAAGATTCTCTCTTCCGCATTTGCTGTCTTCATCGTATTCGCTCTCGGCTTCATGGGCAACATGGTACAGTCCAACTCCATCGGTGACGCATTCTCCAATGCATTCCACGTAAGCCCAATCGTTATCGGCGTTATCATCGCTATCATTTCCTATTTCGTATTCCTCGGTGGTGTCGGCCGTATCGCATCCATCACAGAAAAGCTCGTTCCAATCATGGCAGGCTTCTATCTCCTCGGCTGTCTCATCATTCTCTGTCTCAATATCGGCAACCTCATCCCTGGTTTTGCAAGCATCTTCAAGGGTGCATTCACATCTCAGGCTCTCTTCGGCGGTACAGTAGGTACTACAGTTCAGCTCGCTATCAGATACGGTGTTGCACGTGGTCTCTTCTCCAACGAAGCAGGTATGGGTTCCACACCTCACTCCCACGCTCTTGCCAAGACAGACCATCCTTGCGAACAGGGTATGGCTGCTCTCGTTGCAGTATTCATCGATACATTCGTTGTTCTCACAATGACTGCTCTCGTTATCATCTGCACAGGCGTACTCGACGGTGCTTATGCTTCCGGTATCACACTCACACAGAATGCATTCAACGCAGGTCTCGGCTCTCTCGGCTATCCATTCATCGCTATCTGCATGTTCTTCTTTGCATTCTCCACAATCATCGGCTGGTACTTCTTCGGCGAACAGAACGTTCGTTACCTCTTCGGCTCCAAGGCTGTAAAGCCATACGCTCTCATCGTTTGCGTATGTATCGTTCTCGGCTGTATGATGAACGTTGACTTCGTATGGTCCCTTGCTGATATGTTCAACGGCTTTATGGTTATCCCTAACCTTCTCGGCGTACTCGCTATGACAGGCGTTGCAACAACACTCCTCAAGGAATTCGACGCAAAGAACAAGAAGTAATTCAATTACATAAGAAAAAGCACTCTCATAACGAGGGTGCTTTTTGTTTGCCTGTGGCAAAGTGAAGTGTGCTTTGCACATGAAGAAATGAAGCGGCATAAGCCGTGAAGTGTTGCCTGTGGCAACGATATGGTGTGATAAATCACATTTAATAAGCGGACCGTCGGGTTATTGCATCGGTAATCCGTTTAATCTTCCGCATTACATTGTTTCATCGAAATCGATATAATAATTATGGCCGATGACGGAGAATTTCGTCTTCCATTCCTCTATTCTGAACATAAATGATGCGTTGGACGGCACGTCGATGGCGCGTGGATTGCCGCTTTCGTTTGCAATACGCTTTACAAGATACATCTCGAGATAATAGAGGGCGGCAAGGGCTGAAAGGAGATTTTTCAGATTGCCTTCGACGTA
>JAFYNW010000363.1 GCA_017547995.1 Clostridia bacterium
GACGATGTCAGCTTCAACAGGATGGGACTTTGCCAGGAAGCGGCCTGCCTGCTTTCTTGCTTCGTGTACGCTTGCGCCTTCGATGACAGAGTCAGGACGAGCGAAGTATACGTATTCGAATACGCAGAGACCGTCTGCAGGACCGTCGCCTTCCTTGTATACCTTGAGCTCACCGTCGGAAACCTCGACGATTTCGCCAGGCTTTACGTCGCGGAGGAACTTTGCGCCGACAGCGTCGAGAGCACAAGTTTCGGAAGCAAATACGTAGCCGCCCTTGAGTGTACCGATGCAGAGAGGACGGAAGCCGTGAGGGTCACGTGCCGCAATCATCTTTCTTGGGGACATGATAAGGAGGCAGTATGAGCCTTCAAGCTTCTTCATTGCTCTTTCGATAGCTTCTTCGATAGAGCCGCAGTTGAGACGTTCCTTTGCGATGAGGTAGGAAATAACTTCTGTGTCGTTTGTTGTATGGAAAATGATACCCTGTTCTCTCAGCTCCTCACGGATTTCAACGCTGTTTACAAGATTACCGTTGTGAGCGAGAACGAGTGTGCCCTTTGCGTGTCTTACAACGAGAGGCTGTGCATTGACAGGGCTGGACTGTTCCTTCGGTGCATATCTTACGTGGCCGATAGCCATCTGACCGAGAGGGAACTTTTCCATAACTTCGAGAGGGAAGACTTCAGGAACAAGACCTACGTCCTTGACTGTTGTCATAACGCCGCGGTCGTTTACGCAGATACCACAGGATTCCTGACCTCTGTGCTGGAGAGCATAAAGACCAAACTGTGTTTCGCCCGCTACGTTGACGTCGGAGCCCGGTACTGTTGTGATACCGAAGACGCCGCACTCGTCGTGGATGAAGTCTTTTTCCATGTCAAACTCTTCTTCTGTGAAAATGTTGTTTGTAACCATTATTATACCTTCTTTCAACATTTCAAATGGTTTATATAAAGCGATTATTTACCGATTAAACGGTGGTAGGTTTCTTCAAGAATATCAATATCGTCGGTGTTTCTTCTGAAACGGTCCTTGTCAATCTTTTCCCCCGTCCTGCTGTCCCAGAGTCGGGTGCTTTCAGGAGAGATTTCATCAGCGAGGAAGATTTCCCCGTTTTCGTCCCTGCCGAATTCAAGCTTACAGTCGACGAGAGTGATGCCGATGTTATCCATATACTCACTGAGGATTTCGTTTACCTTAAGAGCTGTCTTTTCCATAAACTCAAGCTCTTCCATTGAGCATATTTCCATAGCCGCGATGTGATATTTATTAACGTAAGGGTCGCCCAGTCTTTCGTTTTTATAGGAAAACTCAAGGATGGTCTTATGGAGCTTTTTGCCCTCGGCAAAGCCGAAGCGCTTGATGAGCGAGCCTGCCGCCACGTTTCTCACGATAAACTCCACAGGGAAAATGCGCAATTTTCTGATGAGCGTTTCGTTTTCGGAAACCTCTTCGATAAAGTGTGTACGGATGCCCTTTTCCTCAAGCAGACGCATAAAATGGTTTGTCACCTTGTTATTTATCATGCCCTCCGAATATCTGCGCTCCACACCGAAAACCGGCACGTCGTCCTTATATTCTATAAGATATCTGGACTCATCTTCCGTCTTGTATATTCTTTTGTATCTTCCTTCGTATATCTGGCTGAGCTTTTCCATAATTACTGGATACCTTCTGCCTGAAGCTTCTTATCCTTTGCGATTACAGCGTTTGTCATATCTTCCTTCATTGTGTCGAGCTTCTTTGCGATATCTTCTTCGTAAACGCCGAGAATCTGAGCGGAGAGAATAGCTGCGTTTTCAGCGCCGTCGATAGCGACAGTTGCAACAGGCACGCCGGAAGGCATCTGCACTGTGGAAAGGAGAGCGTCAAGGCCGTCGAGTGTACTTGACTTGATAGGCACACCGATTACAGGGAGTGTTGTATGCGCTGCGAGGACGCCTGCGAGATGAGCAGCCTTGCCCGCTGCAGCAACGATTGTGCCGAAGCCGTTAGCCTTTGCGTTGGAAGCGAAATCACAAGCTTCCTTTGGTGTTCTGTGCGCAGACATGATTCTCATTTCCCATTCGATGCCGAAAGAATCAAGCTTCTTTGCACACTTTTTCATAATTTCGAGATCGCTGTCACTGCCCATGACGATGGCAACTTTTTTACCCATTTTGAACCTCCGTATAGTTGGAAAATTTTCTCTAAAAATAAAGTTACTTGTGGGCATAGGTGCCCACAAGCATCTTGAAAATATCTTATTTGTTTTTCATAATGTCGAGAATATACTTCTCTGTAAGCTCCATACCTGGAGAGGAGATGTAAGCCATATTCTGCATTGTCTTTTCAGGTGTATCGCCGAGGATAGCGTGAACGTTTTCAATGCTTACGTCCTTGAGAGCGAACTGTGCGGACATAAATGCAGAGCTGATACCTGCGAGAGCCTTCATAACGCAGCCTGGGTTACCGCCGTGGCAAATCATGCCGACAACGGACGCAGCCATATTGTCGATAGTTCTGCAGAGCTGTTCGTAATTACCGCCAAAAAGGTGGCAGAGCGCAACAGCAGAGCCTGTACCACCTGCTACTGCACAGCCGCAGAGAGCGGAAAGCTTGCCGGAATAGGACTTGATGTACATAGTTGTAAGGCAGGAAAGCATACCTGCGCGTACGATTTCTTCTTCTGTCTTGCCGAGGCTCTTACCTGTGATAAATGCAGGC
>JAFYNW010000364.1 GCA_017547995.1 Clostridia bacterium
CGTTTATTATTCATAATTAGAATACGAGCTTTTCTGCAATGTAATTCTTGAGCTCTGTGATTGGAATACGAACCTGCTCCATAGAGTCTCTTTCACGTACTGTTACGCAGTTGTCAGCTTCAACCTTGTCGTCACCAACAGTTTCGAAGTCAACTGTGATACAGAATGGTGTGCCGATTTCGTCCTGACGGCGGTATCTCTTACCGATAGAGCCTGCATCGTCAAAGTCAACCATGAAGTCCTTGGAGAGCATTTCCCAGATTTCCTGAGCCTTGCCGGAAAGCTTCTTGGAAAGTGGAAGCACAGCGCACTTGAATGGAGCGAGTGCTGGGTGGAGTCTGAGAACTGTTCTTACGTCGCCTTCTGTAACTTCTTCTTCATCGTATGCGTCAACGAGGAATGCGAGAACGGAACGGTCTGCGCCGAGAGATGGTTCAACAACGTATGGGAGATACTTTTCGTTCTTTTCCTGATCGAAGTATTCGAGGTTTTCACCGGATACTGTCTGGTGAGCGTTGAGGTCGAAGTTTGTTCTGGATGCGATGCCCCAGAGTTCGCCCCAGCCGAATGGGAATACGAATTCGATGTCGGAAGTTGCGTTGGAATAGTGGGAAAGCTTTTCCTGTTCGTGGTCACGGAAGCGAAGGTTTTCTTCCTTCATGCCGAGAGCCTTGAGCCAGTTCATGCAGTATTCCTTCCAGTATTCATACCATTCGAGCTCTGTGCCAGGCTTGCAGAAGAATTCAAGCTCCATCTGTTCGAATTCTCTTGTTCTGAAGATGAAGTTACCCGGTGTGATTTCGTTTCTGAAGGACTTACCGATCTGTGCGATACCGAATGGAATCTTCTTTCTTGTTGTACGCTGTACGTTCTTGAAGTTTACGAAGATACCCTGAGCTGTTTCAGGACGGAGATAGAGTTCGCTCTTGTTGTCTTCTGTAACGCCCTGGAACGTCTTGAACATAAGGTTGAAGGAACGGATTGGTGTGAAGTCTGCCTTGCCGCAGACAGGACATACGATGCCCTTTTCCTTGATGATAGCTTCGAGCTCAGCGTTTGTTGCGCCTGCTGGGTCTTCGCCTGTTGCTGCTTCGATGAGATTGTCAGCTCTGTGTCTGGAACGGCAGCTCTTACAGTCCATAAGTGGATCAGAGAAGCCTGCGAGATGGCCGGATGCTTCCCATGTCTTTGGGTTCATAAGAATAGCAGAGTCAAGACCTACGTTGTATGGGGATTCCTGAACGAACTTCTTCATCCAAGCCTTCTTTACGTTGTTCTTGAGTTCTACGCCGAGTGGGCCGTAGTCCCATGAATTGGAGAGACCGCCATAGATCTCACTGCCGCTGTATATAAAGCCTCTGCCCTTGCACAAAGCAACTATCTTATCCATAGTCTTCTGTGTGTTCTGCATAACATTATCCTCCTGTATATTTAATATGAAAATTTACCTACATATTATAATATAATAAAAGCGGCAAGTTGTCAAGTTGCAGACAGAAAAATAGGAGATACTCAGACAAAAAGGCTCCTCCCTTTTCATGGCGAAGCCTTTTGCGTATATTTGTGTATGCGGGGAAGATTATTTAAGATAATCGCTTATATCGTGATTATTGTACTGCTTGATAATTTTTATAATTATCGAGCCGTCATTTTCGATATTTTTCTCTGTAATTTTATATTGCGTTTTGCTTTTTTCAAGCTGGGCAATTTTCTTTTCATA
>JAFYNW010000365.1 GCA_017547995.1 Clostridia bacterium
TAATGCATATTCCCCAATTTCTGTGGATAACTCTGTGGAAACCTGTGCAAAACTATGTGGAATTTTTGAGGATAACGGAATCGAAGTCATCCGCATCGGCCTCAATCCGACAGAGGACTTGTCAAACGGTGCCGTCTTAGGCGGCGCATACCATCCTGCATTGGGCGAAATGGTGCGCGCACGAATGATGCACAACGCCATCTGCGAAAGGATGGCGGGCATCACAAGTAAAAATATCACTATCAGAATCAACCCGAAGGACGTTTCTGTCTTCCGCGGGCAGAAATCGGCAGAGTATAAAAAACTCACCGAAAAGTATCCTGATATCACAATAAATACTGAAAAAGACGAACAAATCCCACGCGGAAAGTTCGAAATCAATGCGTAGGGGACGGCATTTATGACGTCCCGCCTAACCAATGCACAACAGCCATTATTTCGATATGCCATAAATGGCTCGATATTTTTGCAAAGCAAAATCGATATGTGCTTTGCACCCGATATGTCGCAATGCGACGAAAATCTCAAAGAAAGGAGAGTACCCGTTTGTATCTTAAAAGCGTTGAAATTCAGGGCTTCAAGTCATTCCCTGACCACGTGACAATCAACCTCAGCCGCGGCATCACGGCAATCGTCGGTCCTAACGGCTCGGGCAAAAGTAACATCGTCGATGCGGTGCGATGGGTGCTCGGCGAACAGTCGACAAAAACTCTCCGCGGCGGCAAAATGGAGGACGTCATCTTTGGCGGCACAACAAAGCGTACCCCATCGGGATACAGCCAGGTTTCCCTCACCATCGACAACAGCGAAGGTATTCTGCCGCTCGACTATAACGAAATCACAGTGACTCGCCGTTATTACAGAAGCGGCGACAGTGAATTCTATATAAACAAAAAATCCGTCCGCTTAAAGGACATCCACGAGCTTTTCATGGACACAGGCTTAGGCCGCGACGGCTATTCCATCATCGGTCAGGGCAGAATCGATGAGATTCTCTCTGTCAAATCGGGCGACCGCCGTGAAATCTTCGAGGAAGCGGCAGGCATCACAAAATTCCGCTACCGCAAGGAAGAGGCGGAAAAGAAGCTTGACGGCACAGAGGAAAATCTTGTCCGCATCCGCGATATCGTGACCGAGCTTGAAGGCCAGATTGAGCCTATGCGCAAGCAGGCGCAGAAGGCCAAGCGCTATCTCATACTCATCGAGGAAATGCGCGGTCTTGAAATTGCCCTCTGGCTCATGAACGTGGAAAAGCTTGACGAATCGGCAAAAAAGACGGGCATCGACTATGATAACGCCATCCGTCTGCTTTCGGCAAAGAAGGCCGAGCTGGACGAATGCTATGCCGAAGAAGAGCGTCTCCGCATGAAAATGCACGAAAAGGACCTTGAAATCGAGGGCCTACGAAATAAATCGGCATCCATCGCCGACGAAATCTCAAATATCAATAAGGATGCCGCAATTCTTGCGACAAATATTGAAAATCTCACAGCGAATATCCGCGATATCGAAGAGCAGCTTGGCAAGGACAACGATAAGGAAAGCGACATCGTAAGCCGTATCGAAGCTTTGAAGGAAAAGGCATCCGGTCTTGAAAATGAAAAGGCAGAGCTTATTAAGTCTCTCGAGGATATCAGAAGCAAGGCCGAGAGCGAATCGGAAAAATCCCGTGAGGCTCTGGGCAAAATCACAGCCATCAACGATGCGATAAGCGAAAATCTCCGCAAAAAAGCCGTGCTCGATGCAAATATCATTGCCGAAGAGCGTGCGCTGAGCGAAAGCCGTGACCGCATCGAAAACGATAAATCCCGTATCTCTCAGATTGAAGAGCAGATTAACGGCTCGGACGAGCGCAAGAAAATGCTCAGTAAGGCAATCGACGAGCAGAATGAAAAGAAGCAGTCGGCACAGAATATCCTGGACGGCTATGCCCTCATAGCTGAAAACAAGGAGAAAAAGTACTCAGAGCTTCGTGAAAAGGCCGAAAAGGACAGACGCGACTTCCATACAAAGTCGGACAGACTTAATATGCTTTCCGCTATGGAAAAGGATATGGAAGGCTTCTCCCGCGCTGTCAAAATCGTCATGGACGCAGGGGGCAAGGGCGTGCTGCCTAACGTTTACGGCACAGTTTCCCAGCTTATCCGCACAGACGATGAATACGGCACAGCGATAGAAATCGCCCTCGGCGGCAGTCTGCAGAATATCGTTGTGGAAACCGAAGAGGACGGCAAAAAGGCCATCGGCTATCTCAAAAGCCGTGACGGCGGCAGAGCAACCTTCCTGCCGATTTCAGCCGTTACAGGCAGAGAGATGAACGACGTCTACGCAAATGAAACAGGCTACGTAGGCCCTGCTTACAAGCTTGTGGAATACGATAAAAAATACGACGGCATCATCAAGAATCTCCTCGGCAATACTCTTGTTGTGGATAATATTGACAATGCCATCAGAATATCCCGCAAACACAAGGGCAAAGCTCGTCTCGTCACCCTTGACGGACAGATTATCAGTCAGTCGGGCTCGATGACAGGCGGCAGCCTTAATAAAAATACAGGTATTCTCGCCCGTGCAAACGAGGCCGAAAAGCTGAAAGAGCAGCTGAGCGAAATGGAAAAATCCATGGAAAAGCGCAAGGCCGAGCTTCTCGAGGCAGAAAGCTCTGTAAAATCCATGCGATACAGTATGGAAACGGCAAAGCTTCAGCTTCAGGAGGCGGAGGTCGAGCTTTCCCGTCTTACTGCACGCAGAGAAAA
>JAFYNW010000366.1 GCA_017547995.1 Clostridia bacterium
CAGGGCAGTCGGCATTTCAGGCGATGGGCGATGCAAAACACGCGATTTTCTTCTCACTTTTACGTAAAGCATTCATCGTAGTGCCACTGACACTCATTCTTCCAAGAGTCGGCTTCGGGGTTATGGGCGTATTCCTTGCAGAGCCAATCTCCAACGTAATCGGCGGCATCGCCTGCTACACAACAATGAGAATGACAGCCTATAAAAAGCTGGGATAAAAATTACAATGATTAGAAGAGCAGGTTTTATGCCTGCTCTTTTTCTGTATCCATCCACAAAAGTGCTGTTATTTTGCGGTATTTCGTTAAAAATCGCATCGAAAACGGTGCGTTTTATCCACAGGATGTGTGGAAATCTCCTGATTTATCGCAAAATCGGCCGTGATTTTCAAAAATTACACCAAAAATGCAAAAATCTCCGCATCGAATGGGATATTTCTGCGTAAAATGGCGTCATTGACGAGGTTTTCCCAATATGGTATAGTATTATCATGATAAAAAATTACGGAGGCGAACAAATGAAAATCGCAACTTTCAACATCAGATGCAAGTTTGATGGTGACGGCATAAACAGTTTTGTCCACAGAGCCGGCTTCATTTTCCACAAAATCAATATGGAAAAGCCTGATATCATCGCGTTTCAGGAGGTCACCGAGCCTATTCTCGATATGCTTGAAAAGATGCTGACAGACTATATCATCGTCGGTCAGTTCAGAAGCAAGAATTACGACGAGGAAGGCCTTTTCACAGCAATCCGCAAGGAAAGCCTTCAGCTTCTCGGCCTTGAAACAATCTGGCTCAGCCCTACACCATTCGTGCCGGGCTCCCGCTACGAGGACCAGAGCACCTGCCCTCGCGTGCTTGTGCAGACAACTCTCCGCGACAGAAAAAGCGGCCTTGTCTTCCGCCTTTTCAACATCCATCTCGACCATATTTCTGAACACGCGAGAGTTGAGGGCATGGAGGCTGCCATCGGCTATATCAACGAATTCCAGAACAAGAACTGGTTGCCATTCATGCTTATGGGTGACTTCAACGCGCTTCCTGACAGCGAAGTCATCACAATGTGCAACGCCTATGAGGGTATAAAGGACGTGACAAGTCATATTCCTTTCACATATCACGAATGGGGCGTAAAGAATAACAAGATTGACTATATCTATATGACAGACGACCTTGCGGAAAAGGTGAAGAAGGTCACTGCGTGGGATGATAAAATCAACGGAATCTGGCTTTCCGACCATTATCCTGTCTGTGCAGAAATGGAATTGTAAAATGAAAAACGGCGGTTATATACCGTCGTTTTAGTTTTTATGGAATTAACGCAGGGGACGGCATTTGGCGGTGGATGAGGTGACTTGAGTCTTATTTACAGTGCAAAGCTTAAAGTGTAAGAAAAGATATCAGCCGAGCGCAAGGCTCGGAGCGTCTACGACGTGTTCTTTATGTTTGCCCAAAAGAACCAAAGATGCCCCGGGAGTGCAAGAAACCCCCGGACCCCTTGCCCAAGGGGAGCACCCCTGGACCCCCTTGTGTGTTCGTTC
>JAFYNW010000042.1 GCA_017547995.1 Clostridia bacterium
CCTGTTATCTGCTCCTTCGGCGTAAGAGGTCAGTGGAATCACACAAAGCGTGAGTATGCCGTTGTCGACGCTATGGAAGAAAGAGCAAAGCTTATCGCAGCTGTAATTCTTGAAAAGGACAAGTTTGTATTGTAATGTATCGTTTTGAAAGACTTGGCACAAAGGACAAGGAAGCCATAAAGGAATTATTCCTGAGTGTATTCACAATTGAGCCGTGGAATGACGACTGGTCGGATGCAATTCAGCTTGATGCATATATCGACGACCTTATCGGCCAGAGCAACTCGCTGACTTACGGACTTTTTGAGGATAACAGAATGATTGCGCTGTCCATGGGACGAATCAAGCACTGGTATTCGGGCACGGAATACTGCATCGATGAATTGTGTGTCCGCACGGAAAATCAGGGCAAGGGTGTCGGCACGTATTTTCTAAAGGAAATCGAAAAAGCTATGAAGGAAATCGGGCTTGTGCAGATATATCTGCAGACCGAAAGCAACGTACCTGCCCTTGATTTCTACCTGAAAAACGGCTTTATCAGGCTTGAAAATCAGGTTTCCCTTGCAAAATATATATAAAGGAGCAAAACTATGTACAAATATGAATACGAAACTGTACGCTGTGATTTCGGTGGTTGGGGTTTAGGCTCGGGCAATATTTACAGCATCGAAGACTATCGCCCTATTATTGCCGAAAGAGCAAAGCAGGGTTGGAGATATGTGGGATATATTCCTACAAAACAACGTGGCACAGGTCATATTCAGGAGCTCGACCTGATTTTCGAAAAAGAAGAATAATAGAACTCAAAAGGCTTCATCAGAAATAAGCGAAGCCTTTTTCCCTTGCAAAATATCTATAATTTACTGTAAATTTACAAAAGAGCGGATATTTTCCGCTCTTTTTATTCTGTAAATGATTGAAACGGTGGTGTTTTTTTGCTATAATATAAATAACAGGACGATACGTCCAATCTGTGCGAAAGGCGGTAAACTGATGGCGAATTCTGTAATTACAAAAACAGCGCTGGCGAAGGCGTTCAAAGAGCTTATTAACGAGAAGCCTTTTTCCAAGATAAGCGTAGGCGAAATCACAGAAAAGTGCCGCATCAACCGCAAGAGCTTTTACTATCATTTCAACGATAAATACGACCTTATCAACTGGATTTTCGATTCGGAGTTTATCGAAAAGGTCAAAAAGCAGGGCGAATATCTCCGCTATGATTTTATCGATGATATGTGCAGATATTTTTATGAAAACAAGGATTTTTACCGCAAGATAATCAAGACAGACGAATCGGGGCTTTTCCTCGAGCATTTCCGCCAGCTTATGATTCCTGCACTCAAGGAAAAGATGTGCAAGGTTATGGGCAAGACCGACATGAGCGACCTTTACGCAGGTATGTCGGCAGATATTCTCATCTGCTCAATCCGCAGATGGCTGCTTGAGAAAAATTGTCCTGAGCCTGAAAAGTTTGTGGCATTCCTCAAGGAAAGCGCGCTCAGGGCTGCCGCTTTCATCTCCGGGGAAAATGAAATTGTAAAATCCTGATTTGTTACTCAATATATGAATATTCTGGTTGAGCCGTCCTCGGGCAACAAACCTCCTTACGAGCCTTGCAGCCCTCCCCTGCAAGGCTCACACTTTATAAAAAGGTCTTCTGAATTATGCTTAAAAATTATCTTTACTGCTTCGGGATGTTTGTACTGTGCCTCATCCCGCCGATTATAATCGCAGGCACGATAAAATTCAAAATCGGACTGAGCGGAGAGCCATTCCGCAAGCTGCTCCATACCATTGCATACCTCTGCCCTCTTTTCGTCCTCTGCTTTGCAGACTCGTGGACGACGGCCGATATGGTATTCATTTCGATAGCGGCACTTGCCTATCCATTCCTCTCCCTTGCCGAAAAGCACGAGGATTTCGCTCCGTTTTTCAGTCAGCGCAGGGACGGTGAGGTCAAAAGCAGTCTGCTTCAGCTGTTTTTCGGTATGTCGGTGCTGACGGCCGTCTGCTGGGGCATTTTCAATAAGCCGTTCATTGTGGTTGCCGCAGTTATGATGTGGGGACCTGGCGATGCCGCTGCTGCACTCGTCGGCAAACGCTTTGGCAAACATAAGATACGTCTTCCCCTTGCCGATAAGAAGAAAAGCTGGGAGGGCTCGCTCTCCTTTATGGCACTCTCTTTTATTTTCGGTGCGATTGTGCTTATGATTTTCGGTAAGATTCCACTTTTCAAGGCGATTCTCTGCGCACTTGTCCCCTCAATATGCGGCTCGTACACCGAGCTTATCACAAAAGGCGGATATGATACTGTAACTGTGCCGTTTGTGAATGCGATTGTCCTTTTATTGATGATATAAGAAAAAGCTCTCCGTTGTGGAGAGCTTTTATTTTAGATAAATGCCGCGATTACCGCGAAGATTATGCTTGGGAGCATATTGGCCACGTTGATTTTCTTGCCCCACACCAGATTGATGCCCACGCAGAAAATAAGCACCGAGCCGACAAACGAGAGATAAAGCAGAGCCATTTCCGTCATAAGCGGCTTGATAAGTTGTGCAAGAAGCGTCACCGCACCCTGCCAAAGTCCCACAGGCACTGCGGAGAATACTGCGCCCTTGCCGAGGGATGCCGCCATAACCATAATGATTATAAAGTCGAGGACCGCCTTTGCCGTAAGCAATGAATAATCCCCCATAATGCCGTCCTGAATAGCGCCCATAATTGCCATCGCACCGATACATACTGTAAGAGATGCCGTAACGAAGCCATCGACAAAGCGCTTGTCCTTTGCGTTGCCCGTCTTTGCCTTGAGCCATTCGCCGAGACGTGTAAACCAGTTTTCAATACCGATGATTTCACCCACAAGCGTACCGAGCATTATGGATATGATGAGCACCATGGAGTTGCCGCTTTTGACAGCACCGTCTGTTATAGTGAGCAGACCTTCCATTGCACCTGCAATACCGAGGAAAAGCACGCTGACGCCTGCCGCTGCAGAAAGGGCATCCTGATGCTCTTTCTTAAGGAATTTCCCGAAAAACAGACCGCAAAGTCCGCCCAGGACTATCCCCACTATGTTGATAAGCGTACCTGTACCTATCATATAACAATATTACCGTCCTTCATGATAGTAACCTTGCTTCCGTCCTTCTTTGTGCCGATACAAAGTGTGTCCTCTGCACCAAACATAAAGTCTACGTGAAGCTTGCTCTTATTGAGGCCCTTTTCTTCCTTGTTTTCACCAGGCACTGTGAATGGATAGCCGTTGCCGAGAGCGAGATGGCATACTGCATTTTCATCGTAAAGTGTGTTATAGAAAAGACGGCCTGTCATATTGATAGGGCTTGTGAAGTTAACGAGAGCAACTTCGCCGAGATACTTACTTCCTTCGTCATTTTCAATGATAGTTGCAAGGATGTTTTCACCCTTTTCAGCCTTCCAGGATACAGCCGCGCCATCCTTGAATGTGATGGAGAAATTGTCGATGAGACCGCCGCCATAGGAAAGAGGCTTTGTTGCAACGACTGTGCCGTTTACCTTATGCTTGTGTGGGCAGGTGAAGCTTTCCTGAGTTGGAATATTCGGTGTATAGAATACGCCGGCAGGAGTTGTATTGCCACCGCCGCCCCATACGCAGTCTTCAGCAAGCTCAATCACAAGGTCTGTGCCGTTACTTGATGTGAAGTGAAGCTGTGTAAGCTCCATTTCCGTAAGGATATTGCAGCGCTTTACGATAGCGTCTGTATGCTCCTTCCAGTATGCCACAGGGTCTTCCTTATCGGCATAGGAGCAGGAGAAAATCGCATCCCACATAGCTTCGATTGGGTTTTCTGCATCAGGGAATACCTTCTTCGCCCACTTTTCACCAGGGACAGCGGCAATTGTGGAGCGCATAGCAGTTTCGTGCTGCACCTTGCGCCAAGGTGCCTGAGTTTCGGCATTAGCCTTTGTGAAGGCCTTGATTTTTTCTGTATCGATACCGCTGAGATTGTCAGGGTCGGATGAGCGGACGTGGATGATGGCACCGCCGCGCTGAGCGCAGCGAATCATAGGCTCGACCTTATATGCAGGCACTTCTTCAAATTCCTTCACGTCTGCATATTCATACTTGAGACGGCTGATAACGTCATCGTTATAGATAACTTCAACGTCGCTTGCGCCGTTTACGTATGCGCGCTGAGCGAGAAGCTGAATGAATTCATAGTTTTCTGTATTGCCGTTGATGATGAGTGGCTGACCCTTTTCAAGAGCAACCCCTGTGTGAAGCAGCAAATCGACATATTTTATAAGTTTTTCTCTGTCCATAATGGCCTCCCGATTGGATTTATTTATGTATTTATTATATAACATTATATCCACGTTGTAAAGAAAAAACGCCCTGTGATATGCAGAGCGTTTTTATTTTAATTGTCAAGACTGTCGAGAATTTTACCCGAAGGCTTTGAGTCGCCGTGGCGGACGAAGTACATCGTGCCAAGGCCTAAAATCGAGAATACCGCCGCATACGGGAAGAGTGTGCGGTATGAAATATGCTCGAGCAACGCGCCCGAAAGCACAGGTGTGACAATCTGCGCCGCCATCGAGAAGGTGTAATAAAGGCCTGTGTATTTGCCCAATTCACCGTCCGAGCACATATCGACGACCACAGGGAAAATATTCACGCCCACAGCCGAGCCTCCCACACCGATGATGGCAAACCAGAGGTAAATTGTCCAGTGGAAATGGTCGTACGGCGTAAGCACGATGAAGGAGAAAATCATAATCGCAAAGCCGATTGCAATCGTCTTCTTTCTACCTATCTTCGCGGCAAGTGTGCCAAGTGGAATATAGCTTAAAAATGCCGCAACAGCAACGACGAGAAGGCTTGTGGAAAAGCTGCCGCCCATAAGTCCCCATACCTCCTGTGCATAGCGGGAGAAGGCTGTTGTGACGCCGTTATACGAGATATAATAGAAGAATACCGCCGCAAGAGCAAAGAAAAGGCTCTTCTTCACGTCGGCAGGGATTTTGCCGTCCTGCGCTTCTTCCTTTTTGAATTCAGGATATTCCTTTGCGATTACAGACGCCAGCTTTTTCTCCCTGACTGTGCAGACAAGCACAACAAGAGCTATCACCATAACAGCCGCAACGCTGAGAAACAGCGGTGTATAGTCAGGTCTTTCCTCCTGCTTGACGAGAAGCTGAATCATACCCAATGAATAGATTGCGCCCAGTGCGCCCATAACGTTGATGACCGCATTGCCCTGACTTCTCAGCTGAGGCGGAGTGAGGTCAGGCATGAGTGCGACTGCAGGCGAGCGGTATATGCCCATGCTGACGAGCACCGTGCCAAGCGCCGCAATAAAAAAGCCTATGCTTCCGATTTTGTCCGCAAATGGAATGAGCATCATAAATATAACGGAAAGCAATGTACCCGCAATGATAAACGGAGTACGCTTTCCCATTCGTGTATCAATTTTGTCCGACCACGCACCGATAAGTGGAAGGAGCACGATGGCAAGGATATTGTCCGCCGCCATGATTGTCCCTGTTGCCGTTTCGCCAAGGGCGAAGGAATTTTTAAGAATCAACGGAATTATATTATCATAAATCTGCCAGAAGGCACTTATTCCCATAAAAGCCAGACC
>JAFYNW010000367.1 GCA_017547995.1 Clostridia bacterium
AATTCAACCATACCAGGTGTAACGACGATTTTCATACCATTGCAAAGGTCGAGAGCGTCGAGAGCCGCCTTTGCGCCCGTTGGGTTGGAGTTATAAGCATCGTCGATGATGACGTTTTCGCCCGATGGCTTGAGCTCAAGACGATGTGGTACAGGTGTGAGAGTTGCAACTGCAACCGTCATTTTGTTGAGCGGAATGCCGAGAGTATAGGATACTGCGATGGCACCGAGGATGTTTACAACGTTGTGCTTGCCGAGAAGCTTTGTTGTGAAGCGGTGTGTTTCACCCTTTGGTGTGCGTACCGAGAAGGAAATGCCAAGCTCACTTACGGACAAATCGTATGCCATATAGTCTGCTTCGTGCTCGATACCGTACGTTACGATATTGCCTTCTGTTGGGAGATTTTCGCGGATAAGGTCGGAATCGATATTGAAGAATGTTGTGCCGTTTTTCGCGTGGACAGCATCGTAAAGCTCCAGCTTTGTCTTGACGATAGTTTCAACGTTGAAGAAGGTTTCAAGATGCTGCTCGCCGATGGATGTGACGATACCGAAATCAGGATGGACGATGTCGCAGAGCTCTTCGATTTCGCCCTTGTGACGCGCGCCCATTTCGACAACGAAGTGTGTATGTGTAGGCTTTAAGTGCTCACGGATTGTGCGGACGATACCCATTGGAGTATTGAAGCTTGCAGGAGTCATAAGGCTTTCATAATGGGAAGCAAGAATGGACTGAAGGAAATACTTCGTGCTTGTCTTGCCGAAGGAGCCTGTGATACCCACAACCTCCATGCGGGACTTTGCCTTGAGGATGCGCTGTGCATCGCGGAGATAGCGATTGTTGTTAGCCTTTTCGATTGGCTTGTTGACCCAGTTGAAGAAGCGTGTCACAGGGTAAATGAAAAGGTTGATGGATGCAAGAAGCACGAAGACGAGGCTTCTGTTGCAGCTCATGCAGATGAGAAGGAGGGAAAGCACGAGAGCATAGCAGACGAATGCTGTTATGTAAAGGCGCTTGATTCTCCACGTTACAACGAAAGGCTTCTTTGCAGGGAGCGGCTTTGCGATAAAGCAGAACCACCAGAGGATGAGAATGGAGATGACCGATGGGATAAGCTTCATTCCGAAGAATGCCGCAAGGACAGACGGAATGAGCAGGAAAATCTTGTATGGCGCGTAGATATAGCGCTTGTTGTTTTCCTCATAGAGCAGATGCGTTGGGTTATGGTATGAGGAAAGCTGAAGCATATGGAGTGAGAATGAGAGGTAATAGTAATAACACAGAGTAAACTGCGCGACCATTATTACAAAAAGTATTGTGTTTAGCATTGTATATCGTGTCTCCTTTATCGGATAAATACGTAGATATTGAAGAATTGTGACGTAGGGTACGGCATGTCGCTCCCAAAAACTGTAGGGACCGGCGTCCCCGACGGTCCGCGAAAATAAAGGCGAAGGCTTTCACACTTGCGGCGCGGACGAATGATAGTCGTCCCTGCAGGAAAGTGAGATTACCCTAAGAATCTCTTGAAGAGGAAGTCCTTTTCGCCCTTATTGAGGCCGAAGGTCAGCATACAGATGCCGTAGAGGGCAACGTATACACAGCCGTAGATGAGGAAGCCAAGCTTGCCGCCAAGCGGTACGAAATGCATGAATACAAGCATAACCGCCATTGGCACAAGGACAGCCGGCATCATCTTGCCGATTTCCTTCCAGAAGCGTGGGATGTCAAGGCCGATGACCTTCTTATAGTAAATATTCATAATGATAATCTGACCGATTGTATAGGAAACTGCGATGGAAATTGCAGGACCCATTGCACCGTACATCTTGATGAGCGGAATTGTTGTAAAGATGTTGACGATGGAAATTATAAGATAACACACAGCGCGGAATGCGTGCTTGTTCTTTGCCTGAAGAATGGAAATGCCGATATTCTGAATGAGCGGCACTGTAATCGGCACGAAGAGAATCATGGCGATGTAATAGACAACGTCATAGCCCTGTCCCAGCCAGATGCTGCGGATAAAGAGCTTGCCGAGAATGCCGAAGCCTGTCAGCGCAAGGGCGAGAATGAAAAACTGCATTCGTCCCACGCGAATCATAAGGTCGGATAATTCCTTCATCGTATGCTCACGGGAGCAGATTGCCGTAACACGAGGCAGGAAGAGGTTTGAAATAGCGGCCGAAAGCTGCTGATAATAGTTATTGAGCAGTACGCCGAGGTTGAAGTAAGTGATGACAGCCGCACCCTCCAGCATACCGAGCAGCACGTTACCTGTGTTCCAGTAAAGTCTGTCGACAATCATGCCGAGGAAGATGAAGAAGGAGAAGGTTACGATTTCCTTCAGAAGTGGCTTGTCAAACGCACCGAACCTGAACTTGGTCTTGAGCACCTTGAAGCAGTAGATTACGTTTGCCATACCAAAGAATACGTTGATGAATGTGGCAACGAGAATCATACCGATGGAGCGGGCACCGAAGAGCAGCACAAGCGTCATAAGAAGCGGATTGAGTATGCTTCGGAATGCGAGCATCGCCTTTGAGAAGAGGAACTTCTCATAAGAAGTGATGATGGATGCGAAAATTGTGAATGGGAAGGTTACCGCTACGTTGATGGAGGCGAGATACATCAGCTTTGTTGTGATGCCGATTTCATCAGGAGAAAGCTTGGAGCCAAAGATGAGCGGCACGTTTGCCGAAAGTATAAAGCCTAAAATAAGGGCGATAAGACCGATGATGGTATAGAGCACGAAGAACATACCGTGCAGGCGCTGCTCCTTGTCCTTCTCCCCTTCCACGCGGTACTTGGTGGTGTAGCGGACGATGGAGGCTTCAAAGCCGAAGCCGAGGATTGTAAGATATGCGATTGTGGAGTTAACGAGAGAGAATACCCCATATTCCCCGTCGCCCAGCGTACGCACCATAAACGGCGTGTACACAAGGGAGATTGTCGTGCTCAGAATCAGGGAGATATAGGAGAGCATTGCCCCCGCCTTGAACTGATTTATTTTTCTCATTATTTATGCCTTTATCTGTAATATTTATAGTATTTCACATAGTGACTGTAATGTGAGCGGAGCAGATATTTCATACGGGATGGAGACAAATCGCCGCGCATAAAGAGCGGATTTTTCATCTTCCCTTCCTTTACAAGACGCTTAAGCTCAGGGATGTAGCTCTTGTCCTTGACGTAGGTGTAAGCAACGCCCATAGGAAGCACAGTCCAGAGAGAATCGTGGTCTGCTGTGACGTATTCATTCTTCACGTCGTGGATAAACTCATCGCAGAGGTACTTTGCGATGTTAAGGCCGCCGCCTGTGACGTAATAGTTGTTTCTGCCCTGTCTGCAGTTTGCTTCGAAAATCTTGATTTTGCCGTCGCGGCTGTCGTACTTCATGTCAAACTGAGCGAAGCCCACATAGTTGATTTTTTCAAGGAAGTTACGGATTTTCTGGGACAATTCCTCGTCCTTGCAGGACATGATGATGGAAGTATTGCCGAGGCCGTGCGGTGTATGCTCTTCAAGCAGCGGATGACCCATAGCAGTGAAGATTGTGCGGCTGTCCTTGCCGGAGAATGTGGTCATAACGCGCATATAGCTGTCGTCGCCCGGAATCATATCCTGAATGATGAGGGCGTCAGAGTAGCCTGCGGCATAGATTTCCCTGATTACAGAGTTGACCTCCTCGATGGAATCGAGCTTATAGACCTTCTTCTGTGTGTCGAATGGATTGTGCCAGTAGTCAACACCGTCACTTGGCTTGAGAATTACAGGGAAATCGAAAGGAAGAGAGTCGATTTCGCCCATATCCTGAGTGTAAATAAAGGTTGCAGGATATGGCAAGCCGTACTTTTCGGCCATTTCATAGAAATCGCGCTTGCGGATAAGCTTATCCATAAGCTCCTTTGGAATGTATGGCACGATTACGTTTTCAGGGTATTCGTCGCGGTGTGTGATAATCTGCTCAACGTAGTTGTCGCCGCAGCCGACGAAAAGCACAGGCATATTGGAATGCTTCTTTGCATATTCCAGAGCCTTTGGAAGAAATACGTGAGGAAGGTCAATCTCAGGGTCTGTTGTGAGATTGCAGATTTTGGAGTTTCCGCAAGGGCCGTAGGTTGTCTTGCAGAAAACGTCGGAAATGATGCCTGCGTATTCATAGAATGCACGGGCAACGCTGTATGTGTTGATATCGTTGCCAAAAAGGGCAACCTTGAATTTTTTCATATATATTTATCTCCTCAGGAGTTATTTATAAAGGTTAAATGGTGGTTTTTATGGCGGACCGCCGGGGACGTCGGTCGCTACGTAAGAAATTAAGTGTGCTTTGCACGTGAAGAAGTGAAGCACACTGAAGTGCATGAAGTGTTGCCGTTGGCAACGATGCGGTATCTCCGATGGATTTGTCAGGTCGCACTGCGTGCTCAACGGGAGCAGCAAGCAGCTCCCCTACAAGACTTTCTTGCCTCCCTCTGACGAGGGGGTGGCTGAGTGAAACGAAGTCGGGGGGAGAGAAAACCTGCAAAATGCACCACAGGTGCAAACTATGCTTTTACAAACTTTACGTTATATACTCTGCCGCCTGAAAGGTCGAAGCCGTAGTCTGTGATTTTCACTCTGCACATAGGGGTGGTGTATGTGTTTTCGGCAAAGTCATAAAGCGGCATATCCCCTTCTTTATAGCTGGAAAGGA
>JAFYNW010000043.1 GCA_017547995.1 Clostridia bacterium
AAGATGGAGTAGGCCGTGTTGTAAACGGGATTTTCTGAAGCGAGCACGTGAGTATTGCCAAGCATACCGCAGATGCATCGGAGAAGGGCGGCCGTGCTGTTGCCGATGATGAGATGCTCAGGGTGAGCGTCGATATTTCGCGACTGAGAAAGATAGGTGCAGATTGAGTTTCTCAGGGCAAGGTCGCCCTGGCTGTCAGGGGACTTGAGGAGAAGCGGGTCGATTTCGTCAAAGCTCTGTCTTAAAAGCTTGCGCCAAAGGGCGTAAGGGAAGTTTTCCGTGTCCACGTCGGAAGGGGACAAGTCGATATCGTAAGAAAGCACAGGCTTTTTGCTCTCGAAATGCTCGCCCTCAAGCTCGATGTGCTGGAGAGTGTCAAGCTGACTTACAAAGCAGCCGCTTTTGGCAACCATGGTGATGTAACCCTCGCTCTGCAGCTGGGAATAGGCCGCATCGACAGTGTTGATGCTGACACCCAGGTCGTATGCAAGCTGACGCTTGCTTCTCAGCTTCTGTCCGCTTTTTAAGAGGCCCGACTGAATATCCTTCTTTATCGAGCGATATATCTGTTCATATAAAGTCATAAACGTGTTTCCTTTTATATAATGTGAAGAATCTTATGTGGTTTGAGTTGTTTTGCGGACCGCCCAGGAGGTCGGTCCCTACAATAAAGACCGAAAAGCATAGTCAATTGTATGCTATGAATGGAGCATAAAACCAGACGCCGCCGACGAGTGTCGGCGTACCGAGCGGACGAATTCACTTCGTCCAGCGAGTATTTAATCCACGGGGTCCCCATTGAACCTGTTCAATGGGGATGTGACACCATAAAAAACATCAAAACTGACCGTTTCAATGGGTACAGTTTTATTATATAATATAATCAATCTAATGTAAAGAAGGAAAAAATATGAACAACAAAAAGAACTCTATTTACCCTATGGTCTTTGTCGGCATGATGGCGGCAATCATCTACGTAGCAACAGTATATCTCCGCGTTGAAGTGCCAACTCCAACAGGTGCTACAAATATCAAGACAGCTAACATCCTCATCCTCCTCGGCGGCATGATGTTCGGCGGTCTCTACGGCGGTCTCGCAGCTGGTATCGGCTCCATGCTCTTCGACCTTACAAACCCAGCTTACGTTGCATCCGCTCCATTCACATTCATCTTCTTCTTCGTTATGGCTTTCGTTTGCGGCAAGATTGCTAACGCAAAGGGCAAGAACGGCCTCGATACAAAGCAGAACATCGTTGCAGCTGTACTCGGCGCAGGCTCCTACTGGCTCCTCTACATCGGCAAGAGCGTTATCACTCTCGTAATCCAGGGCTCTGCTTTCGCTCCTGCAGTTGTTGCTACAGTTCCTAAGATGATTACAAGCGGTATCAACGTTGTTACAGCTATCATCTTCTCTGTTCTCCTTGCAGTGCCAATGAACAAGGCTCTTGAGCGCGCAGGCGTATTCAAGAAGATGGACAAGAGATAAAATTAAATACCATCCCCCTTAAAACCGCTGTTCGTTCTCCCACTCTCGCGACAGCGGTTTTGTTTTGCAATGAAAAAGGACGGAATCCCCGTCCTTTTATTATTTATTTTAATATTTTTCACAAAAACTATGGAAATCTGCTTTCGGTTGTGATACAATATTCACAGAAAATCTTTATACTTCGAAGGGAGATTCACTATGAATAAAGAAATGCTCGTAAAATTGGGCGAAGTTATGAAGAAGGATAACGTTGACGCTTTGATGGTCGCTCCAGGCAACGATATGGTGTTCCTTCTCGGCACATCCACACATCTCTGCGAAAGATTCCAGGCTCTCATCATCAAGAATGACGGTGACTATTTCTATATCTGCAACCTTCTCACAGTTGACGAAGCTAAGGATATGATTCCTGGCCACGACGTTTACGGCTGGTTTGACGGCGAAGACTTTACTCAGATTGTCAAGAAAGCATTCGAAGAACACGGTCTTGCCGGCAAGAAGATTGCAGTCAACGGCACAGTTCGTGCATTCAACGTATGCAAGATGGTTGAAAAGCTCGACAATACTTTCGTAAACGGCAAGGATTATCTTGAAGAAACACGTATTATCAAGACTCCTGAAGAGCTGGAAAATCTCCGCAAGGCATCTCTCATCGCTGACAAGGCTTTCGAAGAAATCATCAAGTTCATCAAGCCTGGCATGACAGAAGCTGACGTTGTAAATAAAATCAAGGCAGTTATGCTCGAAAACGGCGCTGACTCTGCAGGCGGCGGTATCGTTGCACGCGGTGAAAATGCGGCTCTCCCACACTATATGGGCAAGAGCGGCGTTATCAAGGAAAAGGATATCGTTGAAATGGACTACGGCTGCACATACAAGGGTATGTGGTCTGACATCACAAGAACTGTTTTCATCGGCGAACCAACAGAACGCGAAAAGCTCGTTTACAATACAGTTCTCGCTGCTAACCTCGCAGGTACTGCAGCGGCTGTCAAGGGCGCATACATTCCTGACGTGGAAAATGCTGCACGTAAGGTTATCGCAGACGCAGGCTTCGGTCAGTACTTCACACACCGTCTCGGCCACGGCATCGGCTATGCAGGCCATGAAGCTCCATACATCACAGGCGTTACACAGAGAAATCTTGAACCTGGTATGGCATTCTCCATCGAGCCGGGCATCTACATCAAGGACGAAATCGGCGTAAGAATCGAAGATATCGTTATCATCAACGAAAAGGGCGAAACAGAAGTCCTCAACCACGCAACAAAGGAAATGATTATCATCAAGTAAGATGTGGTTACATAAGAAAAGCACTCCATACGGGGTGCTTTCTAATATAATGGTGAAATATGAAAACAGAAAAGGATTCTTCTAAGTTATTATTTGCTGTGGATGAATATTTTATTGAGTATTTTATAAGACGACTTGAAGAGTGTAGTAATCCTTACGATTATTTTATGCTTGATGGAGAAATATCTTCATTTAATGAGGCTCTTTATGAATATGCGGTTAAAGAAGTAGCTTTGTCAGAAAATCCCATTGCTCTTTTGGTAGATGTAGTAGAAGTTGAACAGATACGAAAAATAAGTGACACCCATCGGGCAATTACATTAAGAACAAGAAATGCAATTGTTTCATGGAGTAGAGTTAATAATTTTATTCGTGTAAATAATAAAGATAGGGGGAATGTTGAAATTATTTCTCCTTTTTCAAATCTAGATTATACACTGCTAAATATTTATGGCGCAAATTTGATAAAGTCTCCTTTGCCAAAAACATTCGAATACTATATGAAGAAACTTTCGGAGATAAATAGTGATTTAAAATGTTTCTTCTATAACAGTAATGGAAAATTGGTAGAACAACTTAATATAATTTATGATATGATTTCAGAAAAAATCAATATTCCTGCAGGAACAGTTAAATCTATTGGACGCAGCTCTAAGTTGATTTATATGGAATTCATTAAATATTCATCCTTGATCAATAATTTAAGTATTGTGGATGTTGACAGGCTTATAGATCTCATATTAAGACAATATATTAATTCGCTTAATTATAGTCCAAACACAGTAACATCTAAATTGGCTATTCATAAACCAAACGTTTCAATACTTAAATTAAGGTAGTAATCAAAAATTATTTAATTGAAAAGTTTAATTTTGTAGTTGCTAGTATTACATAAATATCCCTACTGAACCGGTAGGGGTATTTTCTTGTATCAAGAAAAATATATGAATGGTTGTTTCAATTAGGTATCATCTGCAACATATGAGGTGTAGTCGCAGGCGT
>JAFYNW010000368.1 GCA_017547995.1 Clostridia bacterium
ACTTCTTCACTATTCACTTTTACTTATAACTTTTCTCTGCGGGACGTCGAGGGCGCCGTCCCCTACGGATTGATGAATAATGAATGGTGAATAATTAAAAATGAATAATTGTTGTGTCGGGGACGCATTGGATAGGGCGGGAGGGCACAGAGACCCTCCCCTACGTTTTTCGGTACGTCATAAATGCCGTACCCTACACAGATTGCGTTGCACTCAGGATGACATACAATTCGATGCATAAAAAAAGACCTCCGCGAGGGAGGTCTTTTATTTTTACTTATATCTGCTCAATGGGGAGAGCGAAGCGACCCTTTACCAGCAAATCATCTTTTCGATTTCTGTTGGGTAATATGTGATGAGTTCGAAGCCTGTTTCTGTTACTACGAGAGTATCGGAGAGACGGAAGCCGCCGAGACCTTCAACGTAAAGGCCTGGCTCAACTGTGAAGCACATACCTGGCACGATGAGTGTATCGTCAGCAACGTCAAAGAATGGAGCTTCGTGGCCGCCTGTGCCGATGGAGTGGCCTGTATGGTGACGCCAGTACTTCATAAGGTCGTTGTCCTTGAAGAAGTTCATCATAGCCTTGTCAACGTCAGAACACTTCTTGCCAGGCTTGATTTCAGCATAAGCTGCCTTCTGTGCTGTGATAGCGTAGTTATAGAACTTTTCCTGTTCCTTGCTTGGTTCGCCTACGAACATAACTCTTTCAAGCTCGGAGTTATAGCCCTGAATGGATGCGCCTGCGCCTGTAACGAGAGTGTCACCTGGCTTGAACGTGAGAGCCGCCATTGTTGCGTGTGGGAAGTAGGAGTTAGGGCCAATCTGACCACGGTAGCCTGCGGAAGCGCCACGGGAGTCATAGCCTGTTGGCTTATAGCAAGGGCCCATAGTCTTGAGCATAATGCGTGTAGCTTCAGCGGAAGCGCGTGCAGAAACGTCAGCTTCGTTTGCGCCAGGCTTTGTGTATTCCTGAAGAAGCATATGAGCAAGGTTGCCCCAGCGTGCAGATTCCTTCATGAGCATAATTTCATAAGGGGACTTATAAATCTTCATTTCTGTAATCATGCGAGGCATGAAAGTAAGCTTCATATCAGGGAAGATTTCTGTGAGTGCAGGACCCTTATAGCCCTGAACGGCAGGAGCACCATTACCATCAGCGCCGAGTGTTGCGTTTTCAAGGCCGAGCTCCTTGACGATATCCTTGAGGAATTCCATAGGATGTCTTTCGCCAGGATATTCAGGATAGCAGTAAATCTTGCAGTTCTTTACGTGTGCGGAAGCGTGTTCAAGCTCGAGACGTGGAACGAGAAGAGCGCTGTCGCCCGCTGCACGATAGATGTATACCATTGGGCGTTCTGTCTGGATGAGAGAAGAGCCTGTGAGGTAGAAAATAGAGGAAGTATTGAAGAAAATCATGCCTTCAAGGCCCTTTTCTTCAAGAATCTTGTCCACCTTTTTTCTGCGCATGATAAATTCGCTTTCAGGTGTTTCTGTGATAGCGCCGAGTGTTACGTGAGAAAGATCGTACATAGTATTTCCTCCTGTTTTATATTTTTGAGTTGAAAGTTGTTGTGTGGCAAAGCCACATTGAATAGGGCGGGACTTGCTCTTGCCGCAATTTGTAGGGGACGACGCCCTCGACGTCCCGCGGACAAATCGTGATTTGTCCCTACGGATTTTGCAAACCGAATGAGATTCAGAATGACATACAAAGAGAAGAATGGTTACTACTCCTCCACCGCTGATGCGGTCCCCCTCCCCTCACAAGGGGAGGCTTTTAAGACACAAAAGGGCAAGCTTAATTAGCCTGCCCTTTGATTATTTTATCAAATTACTTATCAAATTCAGCGTGGAGCTGTTCGAGAGCCTTCTGAACGAGGAAGCGAGGTGCACCGATGTTCATTCTCATACGGCAATTGCCGCCTTCCTTGCCGAACATAACGCCGGAGTTCATATCAACGCCAGCCTTGATGCACTTAGCAACAACTTCTTCGTGTGTGAGACCGTATGCGGAGAAGTCGAGGAACATAAGGAATGTAGCCTGTGGAACGAAAGCCTTGATCTTTGTGTTCTTTGTGCAGTAGTCAACTACTGTCTTAGCGTTGCCGTGGATGTACTGACACATTTCGTCAACCCACTGTGCGCCCTTGGAGTATGCAGCTTCTGTTGCAGCATAGCCGAAGAGGTCGAGACCGATGTGGTATGTCTTATAGAAGTTATTGACCTTGTGGAAGAGTTCTTCGTCCTGGATTACGTAGAAGGAAGACTTGATACCAGCGATATTGAATGTCTTGGAAGGAGCAGCAGCGAGAACACCGATCTTGCGAGCCTTTTCGTTGAGAGCAAGAAGTGGAATGTGCTTATGACCAGGCATAATGATATCGGAGTGGATTTCGTCGGAGAAAATCTTTACGTGATACTGATCGCAGAGGTCAACG
>JAFYNW010000369.1 GCA_017547995.1 Clostridia bacterium
ACCCCGATGTATGTCGGGGTATATTTTGTATAACCTTCCTTTGATAAAACGTAGGGCGGGGCTTGCGCTGTGTGTCATTCTGAACGAAGTGAAGAATCTCCTTCGGTTTGCACAATCCTGTAGGGGACGGCGCCCTCGACGTCCCGCCTGATAAATCCATCGGAGATACCCTATCGTCTGACACGCAGACATATCGCATTTGCATTGCAAATATATCGCTGCCTTTGGCAATATCGCTCGGCTTTGCCGAATATCACTGCCCAACGGGCAACCTATCCCTCCTGAAAGGAGAAAAACCAATGATAACATTTGACCAGATTAAAAGCAATTACGAAATAAATACCTACATCCAGAAGGGCAACGACGTGCTTGGCGTTATGGGCTATACAGAGCACGGCTTTGCTCACGCGACCTTGTGCGCCAACAAGGCGGCCGACATTCTCGAATTTCTCGGCTACGACGAGCGCACAATCGAGCTTGCACGAATCGCAGGCTATATGCACGATATCGGCAACTGTGTAAACCGCAGGGACCACTCCCAGTCGGGTGCGCTTATGGCTCATACTATTCTCACACGCATGGGCATGGACATCGAGGAAATCGCCGACGTCATCTGTGCTATCGGTAATCATGACGAAGGCACAGGCGGCCCTGTCTCCCCTATTTCTGCTGCACTCATCATTGCCGACAAATCCGACGTGCGCCGAAGCCGTGTCCGTCAGAAGAATCTCAGCGAATACGATATCCACGACCGCGTAAACCATGCCGTTTACACGTCGGGCGTGGCTCTCGACAGGGACAATATGTCGGTAACTCTCGAGCTTTCCATCGACACAAACATCTCCCCTGTTATGAATTATTTCGAGATTTTCCTCTCCCGTATGCTTCTCTGCCGCAAGGCCGCCGAATATCTCGGCCTCAAATTCGGCCTGAATATCAATAATACAAAATTGTTGTAAAATGAATTGTCCTGTGGACATGAATTGCACGTTGTGCATAAATTGCCTTGCGGCATGAATTGTTCTTTCAGAACATTAAGGTACCTGCGGTGCAATTGATTAGGTTGTTACCTCTCGTCACGCTTCGTGTACCAGTTCTCTTGAAATAGCAGAGCCTCTCATTTTTCAAAGGAGAGGTGGCAGCCGTCAGGCTGTCGGAGAGGTTTGTTATTTAATGTGACGCAGTCACTCCTTAATGTTGCCTTCGGCAACAATTCATGATGGCTTGTCATCAATTCATGTGTTTACACAATTCATGGCGAAGCCAACTCATTCTTATAAATACTATCCTATATTAAAGGACTAATTTTATTATGACTGAAAAACTTTACGATCGCGACGCCTACCTCTGCGAATGTGACGCCCTCGTCACAAAGTGCGAAAAGGATGGCGAAAACTATAAAATCTACCTGGATAAGACTATTTTCTTTGCCCGCGGCGGCGGTCAGCTTGCCGATATGGGTACAATCGACGGCATCAGCGTCCTCGACGTCTATGAGGACAAGACGGGCCACGTCCACGTGACAGACGCGCCTGTCGAAGAAGGCAAGACTGTCAAGTGCCTTCTCGACTGGGACTTCCGCTTCGACCAGATGCAGCAGCACATGGGTCAGCACATCTTCTCTGCCATCGCTGAAACTGAATTCAACGCAAAGACCGTTGCGGCGCGCATCGAAAACGGTACTTCCCACGTTGAGCTTGACAGAAAGCTTACAAATGAAGAAATGTTCGCGCTTATGGGCCGTGTAAACGAGGTTATCGCGGAAAACCGCCCTATTTTCATCAATTTCTATACTCAGGATGAGGCTCAGGGCCTCGGTCTGCCTGCAAAGGCTTTCACGCACGAAATCATCCGTGTTGTTACTATCGAAAATCTCGACGTCAACCCTTGCGGCGGCACACATCCTCACACAACCGGCGAAGTTGAAAAGTGCGTCATCACAGGCACAAAGGACGTCCGCGGCGTGTGGAGAATCTACTATAAGTTCGGCAACCGTGCCAAGGCAAACCGCTTCGAGCTCTTCGAACATCTCCTTGCTGTGCAGGATTTCTTCGGTGTGCAGGACAAGACGGAGGTAATGCCTGAACTGACTTTGCTCAAGGAAAAATACGACAAGGCTTTCGTCGACCTTCAGCAGCTCAAGGCAGAACTTGCCGAGGCTGACTGCAAGAATCTTCTCGCTATGGGCGAGGACAAGGGCGACCACAAGCTTATTATTGCTCATCTCGAGGAGAAAAACCTCATCAAGACGGCTATCGACAAGGCGATTCTTGAAAATCAGTGTGCAATTATGGTGACAAACAAGTCTGGCGACACGCTCAATATCATTATGGCTATGACAAAGGGCATGAAGAATTATAACATGGGCGCGGTTGTACGCGAGTTTATGGCTTCCTTCCCTGGCAAGGGCGGCGGCGGACCTGCTGTTGCTCAGTGCACAGTGCCATATTCCGACGAGGCTCTCGTCCTCGCAAAGGAACTTATTGAAAAATGCAGATAACGTAGGGACGACCATCGGTCGTACGCGGTATGTCGCAAGCGCCATACCCTACATAAATCCGTAGGGGACGGCATTTATGACGTCCCGCTTAACAAATGTGATTTATCACACACTATCGTTGCCGACGGCAACACTTCATAGCCGAAGGCTGCTTCACTTCTTCATTTGCGTAGCAAACTTCACTCTCATGTAGGGGAGCTGCTTGTCGCTCCTGAAATCGTATTGTGTCCGCATTATCCATTGAAAGAGGTATCGTATGGCAGGAAAAATCATATTCTGCATAATATCATTTGGCTGTGGCATTATGTGCTATGCCATCGGCGCATACGCGCAGAAGCTCAGAAAGCCTATGGGTTTCTGGTCGGGAAAAGAGGTAAAATCCACCGAAATCACCGATACAACGGCCTATAATAAGGAAAATGCCGCAATGTGGAAGGTCTATTCCCTCTGGTATTTTGCCGCAGGTATTGCTGAAATATGGAATGAGTATGTTGGCCCTGTAATCCTTATGCTGGGCGGTACAGCCGGTATTTTCCTGCTTATCCACTCCTATAAAAAGATTTACGATAAGTATAAAGTGCAATAAATAGCACCGCAGATACATATTTTCAAACAACGTAGGGGCGAGCATTGCTCGTCCGCGGTATGCCGCAATCGCTATATCTTGCACAAA
>JAFYNW010000370.1 GCA_017547995.1 Clostridia bacterium
ATGTTCAGAATCGGCCACATGGGTAACGTAGATACACACGATCTCATCTCCTCCATGGCAGCTATCGAAAGAACAATGTACAGAATGAACCTTCTCAAGAAGGAAGAACTCGGTAAGGGCGTTGCAGCTCTTATGCAGGGTCTCGTTGACTAATTAAAAATATAAACTGAAAAAACAAGGGGCGGAAGTCCGCCCCTTCTCATTAAAAAGGAGATTTTATTATGAGAAGACTTGAAAAGGATATGACAATCGACGTAAAGGAAAACTTCCTCGGCGGCGAAGGCACAACAACAATCAGAAAGTACATCAACCCAGATGAATTCGGCGGCGCAGGCAGAATGTTCGCACAGTTTGTTATCAGCGTTGGCGGCTCCATCGGCGTTCACGAACATAAGGGTGAACAGGAAGTTTACCATATCACACAGGGTAAGGGCGAATACACAGATAACGGCGAAGTTTACGAAGTTGGTGTTGGCGATACACTCGCTTGCTTCGACGGCGGCTCCCACGGTATCAAGAATATCGGTGACTGCGAACTCAAGTACACAGCTCTCATCACATTCACAAAGTAATAAAATTTTCATCATAAAAGACCTTCGTAAATACGAGGGTCTTTTGTTTTGCACGTATTGAGTACCACCGCATAGTATAAGACAAAGGGAGGCGAAGAAATAAAAAGCTGTAACAAAACAGAGCCCTGTGAATAGTATGTAATGTAAACTTAATTTTCAGACGGAGGTACTTACTATGATGAATTGTAATAACAACTGCTGCAATAATCCTTGCAACAATATGTGCGGCAACAATTCAAACGGCATTTTCAGTAACAATTACGAGGCATTCTGGATTATCGTAGTCATCGCCATCATTATTATCTGGGTGCATTGTTGTACAAATAACTGCGGCGGCAACAACGGCTTTATGCCAAACAACAACGGCTGCTGCGGCAATATGAATATGTGCTGTTAGTACATAACTTCAAGGGCGGAGAGGGAAACCTCCCGCCTTTTTGTTTGTGTAAATTACACATTTTGTTTGACAATCGAGGCAACTTGTATTATGATATATACATAAATATTTATCAATAAGGAAGGCCAGAATTATGATTACAACAAGAAAAGCTACATTTGATGATCTCGACGAAATGCTGACAGTTGAAGCGGCGTCTATCAAGGGCAATCATTACCTTATGGGCGTTCATAAAGAGTTTTTCACAGATCCAATCGGCGAAATGATCGTTGCTGAAGACGACGGCATCCTCTGCGGTATCGGCAAGATTACTTTCCAGTATAACGGCGACGCATGGCTCGAAATCCTCCGCGTTCACCCTGACCACCAGAACAAGGGCGTAGGTAAGGCTATCTGGAAGCGTTATATGGAAGTGGCTGCAATGCGCCATCCAAAGTACATCCGTATGTACACAGGCACAGGCAACAGAACTTCCCGTCATATCGCTGAGCTCAACGGCGTTGACCGTGCATTTATGTATTCCGAATGCTCCGAATATACAGAAGAAGCTCTTGAAGTTTTCGGCTGGGAACCGGTTGCTTTCGAACAGATTAAGGACAAGATTCCTGCAATCAGAGAAGCTTGGGGCAACTATTCCTGCTTCAACAGAACGTTCTATGCTCTCGACGTGCCATTCGTAAAGGCTATGTGCGAAGAAGGCAAGGTCTTCACAGACGGTGAAAACATCGTTGCTGTCGGCGCACGTTTCCTCCCTGAAAGAGGCTATAACCTCGGCTTTATGCTCGGTGATAATGAAAAGTGCATCAGATTCGCTCTCTGGCACGCACATAAGAACGACGTTCCAAAAGTTGCGATTATGCACAGAACAACAGATAAGAAAATCCGTGCCCTCACAGAATCCATGGGCTTCGAATATCTCCCATCCAATCTTCTCATGATGGAAGGCGACTTCGAATAATAGGATTTATATGATAAATTTATCGAAAATTTTAGAACTTTTTGCTGAAAACAATATTGTTGCATTTGGAACTTATCAGTGTCTTGATGATGAGAAAAATATTGTTCTCGAGAGCGAGGATGTAA
>JAFYNW010000371.1 GCA_017547995.1 Clostridia bacterium
ATCAGGCCACTTGTCGCCATAAGGCAGTGAGCAGATGTAGTGCAGGGACAGATAGCCAAAGGCATCCTCCTGAATAAGTGCTCGTTTGTCAGAGGAATTCTCCCAGTCGACAACGAACTTTTCTTCAACCTTCCTGCCAATCTGGTCGATTTCATCGGAAAGATAGCATACTACGCGGCATCCGAGGATGTCTGTGATATCTTCGATTGTGTTATAGCCCTCGCCCTTTCTTTCGAGCTTGCCTGCAAGGCTTTTTTCCTCCTTGACGCGATGCTCAACAGCGAGAACCAGAAAGCCCAACTCCTTTACAATATCGTTGAGCATTGAATGTACCGTATCACCGAGCTTTATAAAATCGTCTCTCTGCTTTCGGTAATCCTCCAGAATAAGTCTGTATTTCAGGTCCAAAATATTTCCTCCTTATAATTACAATAAGCCGAGCATTAACTTGATTAAATCATAGATTGCACTGCCGGCCGCACCAATCAGAAGTACCATCAGCAGATAAACAATCATACTCAATTTGCTGATTTCATTATGTTCCATCGTAAAATAGAAATTATAATGTGCTTTGAGATTCGAGCCTCTTTCTTCAACCCACTGGTAAGTGATTGCATCCGAGCAATCATAGCCATCAGGCGAATAATGCTCATTGAGCTCAGGCTCAAGGCGTCTTATGCGGTAGCAGGTCGAGTCGTTCATCTCATATTCATCGGCGAGAGAGATTGTGACGAGAGCCTTTCTGATTCTCTGCTCCTGCAAATCCTCGATTTCGTTGATTTCAGGCGGCAGAAGTCTTGCTTCGTTGATTCTTATCGAATAGCCGTACTTTTCTGAAAGAATCGGGCTTTGAATCAGCGAATTGATTTTTTCAAAAACGCCCGTAACGTCCATCGACGGAGCGAAAATCTTATCGAGAGTTTTGTGCGGGATTCTGAAAATCATATACGCCTGGTCGGACGTTATGCAATCCTTGATAAACTCAAGATTAACTGTGATAACCGTGCCGTAAGCAACTTTTTTCAAAGTGACAAACTCGTCTGCAAAGTTTATAAGGCTGACAGTTCTGTTGTCATAGCTGAGCTCGGAGGTGTATTTCGTCTTTTCAGAATCGACCTTGCCGTTGGTATTGAACAAGGCTCTCAGCGCCGTGCCATCTGCCAGCATATAGGACAAATCAGTGATTTCATCTCTTTCCACCTCAAACGGAATAAAGAAGTTCACCGTTTTAGTTTCCTTTGCTCCGTATACACGCACGCTTACGTCTACGTAATTTTTGCCTTTCGGGTTTATCCATTCGTTGAGATAGATTGTACTTTTGTCATCGCCGTCTATCCACAATCCCCAACCGTCGTCGGCAAATTTTCTTTTTTTAGTTCCCATGCTTTATTTCAAGTCCTTATTTTTGATTATTATAATTCCTGAATGCGCGCCTTCGCCGCTTCCATAATTGCATTTACGTCTGCACCGTAAATATCAAGGCCTTCTGCAGAGAGGAAGCTGACCTCACCGATGCCGAAAAAGCCCTGCGCCACCGCCTTCACGTAATCGAAGCCGAAGTTATTCTGGCCGATATATCCGCCCGCTGTCGTTACGTAATACAGCTTTTCAGCATTGCATTTGCCCATTGGAATGCCTTCCTTTGAATACTCGAAGGTTATGCCTGAAACTGTGATATTTTCAAGGTAAATCTTGAGAACGGATGGGAAGGATAAATCCCAGAATGGCGCCGCAATAACGATGGTATCCGCATCCCTGAACTGCTTTGCAATGTCGAATTCCTTTGCCGAATAATCGTTCAGGTCTCTTTTTTCAAGGCCCTTTGCGTCAAGCGGCGAAATATTTTCTGCGTAGAGATTGACTTCTGTAACTTCGCCATGCAAGTTTGCCAGCAGACATTTTGTAAGCTCCAGCGTTCTTGAATCCTCTCTCACGCAGGCATTGATAAATAAAATCTTATTTTCCATAATTATTACTCCTGATTGAGCATCTGCTCAAGTCCTGTCATTTCAAAAACTTCGCGTACCATATCGTTTGCCTTTTCTATTCTCATCAGGCCCTGATTGGATTTCATTTTCTTGTATGCTCCAAGCAGCACTCTGATGCCGGCCGAGGATATATATTCAACTTCAGACATATTGAAAACAAGCTCTTTTATATCTTCAGAAAGCTCTCTCACCACTGCTTCCAGATTAGGCGCAGTCGTGGTATCAAGTCTTCCTGTAATTTCGAGAGTTATAAGCTCGAAATCTCTTTCAACGTTGATTGTCATAAAAATTCTCCTTTTAGAAAATTCAATACCCTAAGCATACCATACATGCTATGACAAACCTATGACAAAACCTGATTTCAGGCATAAAAAATACGGCCGTAAGACTTACGACCGTAATGATTTTTGTTATTTTCGTCCGAGAAGCAAGGCAAGGGTTGACTCCGCCCATGAATACTGAGACATATACTCTCCGTGAAATTGTGGATTCCCCGTTTTGAGATACTTGTGGTAATCACAGTTGATTCTTGTGGTGTCAATTCTGTAATTATAGCCATCCTGACAAAATACCTTTTCCGCCCCTGCATTTGCAAGTGCTTTTTTGATATCGCCTACAAGATGTCTCAGATAGTCCATATTTTTAACGTCGTCGGTGCTTTCAGGCCACATAACGGCACATATCTGCTTACCCGTCATTCCTGCACCGTTTCTGTCGACAAGCACGGCAAAAAGCTCCTTTGCCTTTGAGCGCTTGAAGGTGAGCGCTTCACCATTCTTCAGCACTTCAAAATTGCCGAAGCATTTGACGTCGAGAAGCACGGACTTTGGATTCTTTCCCTTTATATGGTCGATTTCCTTCTGCACAGCCTCGTGAGTTATCGGCTTCATAAGATAGCCGCTGCATCGTAGTTGTATTGCATCGAGGGCATACTGCTCGTATCCTGTGCAGAAAACTATTTTGCAGTCGGGATGAAGCGTGGTGATTTTTTCAGCAAGGGCAAGGCCGCCCATACCACGCATATTGATATCAAGGAATGCCACGTCGGCACTGTTATTGCTTATCCATTCAAGCGCCGCATTGCAGGCCGAAAAATCATAGACGGCTTCTATGTCGGGCGAAGATTTTACGATATCCGTAAGCGCTTTAAGCATAGGTCTTTCATCATCAACTGTTATTGCTATCATAGTCCTTCGCCTCCTTTGGGATTTTCACGACAGCCTTTGTGCCGCTGCCCGGTTTACTTTCTATGGTGAGCGTGCCGCCACACATCGCCTCAATTCGTCCGCGGATATTCTTTATACCCACGTGCCTGGTTTCATCATAGCCTGCGCTCATATCAAAGCCTACGCCGTCGTCGGTCACCTCTACCATATAATAATCGTCGGTTTCATAAGCGGAGATTGTTACGATACCGCCTTCGTCAAGCCCCATAAGGCCATGCTTGATGGCATTTTCAACCAGCGGCTGTACAGAGAGTGCCGGCAGAAGAAACTCCACACTGCGAAGGTCATACTGTATGGTTATATCAGGGAAGCGCACCTGCTCAATATCGGTATAGTGCTTGACGTGATTCATCTCCTGAGAGAATCTTATAGGCTTTGCGTTATCAAGCTCACTGAAGTTACCACGCAAATACAGGCTGAAATTGCGGACAAGCTTTGACGCCGCTTCCGGCTCTGTTATGCAGAGCTGTTCAATTGTGCCGAGCGTATTATATATGAAATGCGGCTGAATCTGGCTTATCATAGTTGCTATACGGCTTTCAGCAAGCTCCGCGCTCAGAATCTTCTTTTCCACTTCAAGCTCTCGCGCTCTTATGGCGGCATTCAGGTTTTGCGGAACGACCTTGAGCAACAGAATGAGCGAAATTACAAACATAAAAATGAATACGATTTCCGAAATAATTCCACCCTGCCAGAGACCGAAGCTTTCCCCACAACTGTCTGCAACAAAGGCAACCAGCGGGAGCGCTGCAAGTATGCTCAGCATTTTTTCATTTTTATTTCCGCTTCTGAAACGAAGTGCAAGAAGAATTGTCAGCACAAGGCATATCGCACTCTGAAGCACCGCCCATACAGGCAACGTATCATAAAATCTGACGTCTGCAACCTGAGGTGCCAGCATAAATGCACAGATTGAAGCCAGGTCAAGCACTGTCAGGCTTATGCCCAGCTTTCTTCCCTTGCCATCAAGCCAGAAGGCAACAATGGCAGTTATCGTCAGCATATAAAGCATCATAGAGCCAACAAGCATACGGGTATTGAACTTGATTATTTCGCTGAAGAACATAACCCCATGGGCTTTGAACATGAAATATATTCCCGAGAAGAATATGCCGAAGCCTACGAGCCACAGATTTCCGTTGCCCTTTACGTGAATC
>JAFYNW010000372.1 GCA_017547995.1 Clostridia bacterium
ATGAAGTACGCGACTGCGCCCTCGGCTGGGACATCACAGACTACGGCATGGGCAATTTTGAAAAGATGGGTTTTTCGCTCATCACAATCCGTAACGGCAACCGCAATATGCCTGAAAAATATCCGAAGGTCTATGCCGAAAAGCTGCTTTTCCTCAAGGAAGGTCAGTATGCCCCTAACCATTTCCATTGGTACAAGACCGAGGACATCATCAACCGTGGCGGCGGCAACGTGCTCATCCGCGTTTATAACAGCCACAAGGACGAAAGCATCGACTATGAAAGCGACGTTACTGTCCACACAGACGGCAAAACCTACACAGTCCCTGCCGGTACACAGATTCGTCTGACACCGGGCGAAAGCATCCATATCCAGCAGTATCTTTACCATGATTTTACAGTTGAAGAAGGCACGGGCGACGTGCTTTTAGGAGAAGTAAGTCAGTGCAACGACGATAATAACGACAACAGATTTGCCGAGCCTATCGGCAGATTCCCAACTATCGAGGAAGACGAGCCTGCATATCGTCTGCTTTGCAACGAATATCCGGAGGCGAAATAATATGGCAAAAGTTGTGGCTTTGGGCGAGCTTTTGATTGATTTTGCCCAGATAAGCACGGAAAACGGCTATCCTACGATGAAGGCTCATCCCGGCGGTGCGCCTTGCAATTATCTTGCCGCCCTCAATAAATACGGCGTATCCACAGCCTTTATCGGCAAGGTGGGTGACGATGCCTTCGGCAAGGCTCTCGTTGATACAATGGAAAAAACTGGAATAGACACACGCGGTATTGTGGTGGATAAAAACGTATTCACAACCCTTGCCTTCGTAACCAATGACGAAAAGGGCGACCGCTCATTCTCATTCGCAAGAAAGCCGGGGGCGGACACTTGTCTTAACTGGGACGAGGTTGACGTAAGCCTTATCGATGAGTGCGAAATCTTCCATTTCGGCACACTCAGCCTGACCGACGAGCCATCCAAAACAGCCACCGAAAAGGCTGTAGCCTACGCGAAAGAGAAGGGCAAGCTTATCTCCTTCGACCCTAACTTGCGCAAACCGCTCTGGAATGATCTTGCCAAGGCACGCAAGGCTATAATCTGGGGACTTCACAATGCCGATATCGTCAAAATCAGCGACGAGGAAATTGAATTCCTGTGGCATGGTTTAATTAGCGAAAGCGAAGGCCGATACAAGCTTAATAACGAGTTTGGCGTGAGCCTCGTTATGATTACAAAGGGAGAAAATGGCGCTCTCATAGCAAACCGCGACCATTCAGTGCAGGTGAAAACTCCGTCTGTCAACGTCATCGACACAACGGGAGCAGGGGATATTTTCGGCGTAAGCGCCGTTGCAAGATTGCTTGAAATCAATAAGCACCCTGATGCACTCACAGAGGAAGAACTGGAATATATTGGAAAATATGCCGCCACTGCCGCGTCACTTTCGACAGAAAAACAGGGTGGTATTCCATCTGTACCTGATAAAGAAACCGTCCTTGCGAAAATGGCGGAGGAATAAATATGAATGAAAATCTAATCAAAAAAATAAACGGTCTGCTGACCAATATCGTCAAGCAGACCAA
>JAFYNW010000373.1 GCA_017547995.1 Clostridia bacterium
GGTGGTATTGGCAGTGTGGTAGAGGTTGTCCCGATGGGACAATGAAGTGATATAAAAGCCTTCCCTAGTGGGGGAAGGGGGACCGCCTTTGGCGGTGGATGAGGTGTTTTGAGTCTTGCATATAGGGCAAATCTTAAACTGCAAGAAAAGATTTCAGCCTCGATAAATCGAGGTTCGTCTACGACGTGTTCTTTATGTTTGCCCAAAAGAACCAAAGATGCCCCGGGAGTGCAAGAAACCCCCGGACCCCTTGCCCGAGGGGAGCACCCCTGGACCCCCTGGTGTGTTCGTTCCTCACAAATGGACAGACTGGGGCAGGTTACTGCTCTATATATCAACAAAAATGTAGGGTGGAGGTTTGCTCCCGCCGAAAACCGTAGGGGAGGGTCTCCGCGCCCTCCCGGTTATTTAACGTGACTTGCCACACCGCAATTCTCAACTTTTCGCGCTCAATTCTCAATTTATACAAACCGAAGGAGATTCTTTGTTTCACTCAGAATGACAGGTTTTTATATCCTGCCGCGTCTCATTTTCACAACCTTATTTTGTTTTTCAATATAATTCCACATTTTTATTTGCCTTTCGACAAAATGTATCAAAATGCGACATTTTGGTTGACAATCGGTCATAAAGGGGAGTATACTGTATATGTACAACTGTCGGTGTATGACGACAGAAAAGCAAGTCCATTTACAGCGTAAATCAATGAAAGGCAGGTATCTGATGAGTATCAACAAGGAATCACTTATCAAGAATATGACGGAAAATCTTCCGATGCTCCGCACAAGGCTCAATCTCACGCAGGAAGACCTTGCGGCAAAGATTGGCATAAGCAGAAGCACGGTAGTTTCAATAGAAAACAAAAAACGCGAGATGACGTGGAATACCTTCCTCTCGCTCATCCTCCTCTTTACAAAAAACGAGGAAACAAACAAGCTGCTCAACGTACTTGAAATATATACAGACGAGCTCAATGACTTTATAAAGATATAAGGGGGTTATGGTATGAAAAGAATTACCGCAATTCTGATGGTCTTCTGCCTTGTATTCTCGGTATTTATGCCGATGAAGGCGCAGGCTGTCGTGACAAACGCACCGACAAGAGTAATCAACCTTGTCTACGACGACTCAAGCTCGATGATTGAAACGGGCGGCAACTGGGTCGACACGTGGTGTCAGGCAAAATATTCCATGGAAGTTTTCGCAGGTATGCTTGGCGAAAACGACACGATGAACATCTACGTTATGAGTGACTTCAGCGGCGGCAGAACGGCAGGGCCTTATCTCACACTTTCAGGCGCTGACGGCATGGCTGAAAACGTGCGCAAGGTCCACAGTATGCTGACTCAGGCTTACGACACACAGTTCAACTCAGTCCGCAAGGCTTACAGTGACCTTACAAAGCTGACAGCCGATGAAAAATGGCTCGTTGTTCTGACAGACGGTCAGTTCCAGGGCATCGACGATATCGATGCATACTTTGCACAGAAGGAAAGCGACGTCAAGGTCATGTTCCTCGGCATGGGTCCTGAGGCAGACGGCATCAAGGCAGACAGCAATAACAACATCTATTTCTATAAGGCAGAAACAAACAAGGAAATCCTCAAGAATATCACAGACATCTGCACACGAATCTTCAACAGTGACCGTCTTGACGTAAACTCTGCATCAAGAACATTCAGCTTCGACGTGCCGATGGGCGAGCTTGTTGTTTTCGCACAGGGCTCCAACGTTGAAATCAACGGCATCGAAGGTCCAAGTGGCAAGCTTTACAAGAGCGCGACAAATCCTGTTACAGTAAAGTACAGCGAAGTCCCTGCCACAAACTTTGAAAAGGGCACGGGCGTCATCGATGAAGGCCTCCTCGGCTCAATCGCAACCTTCAGGGAAGACTTCGTTGCAGGAGATTACAAGCTTGACGTGACAGGCGCTGAAACTATCGAAATCTACTATAAGCCTAACGTTGAAATCATGGCTTATCTCATCGACGAAGCAGGGGTTGAGCTTTCCGACCTTTCCGCACTCGAGCAGGGCGAATACACAATCAAGTTTGGCTTTGTAAAGGGCGGCACAAAGGAAAAGGTAAATGAATCCAAGCTTCTCGGCGAAGTTACTTATGAAGCAGTTGTGACAAACAACGGCATCACTCACGAAAATATCTATAATTCGGGCGACAGAATCAGCCTCGAAGAGGGCGACCTCTCAATCGATGCAGTTGCTCACTTCCTCGAATACAATACTGTGGCAACCCACATCGACTGCTCGATTTTCAAGAATAAGGCTGTCGACTTCAAACTTGACGATGATTTCTCATACGTTATGATGAGCGAAGGCCTCAATACAGACGACTCCGTCGTATTCAATCTCAAGATTGACGGCAAGAACTTCACAAATGAGCAGTGGGACGCTATTGATGCTCCGAAGATTGAGGTTTTCGGTGAATATCCATTCGACAATATCACACTTGAAGTCAAGAAGGGCGGCGTTGGTGAAATCCTCGTTACACCTGTCCTCGACGGCAAGCCTCAGGGCGTCACATATTCCGATATGAACTTCAAGCTTTTCCTCACACATTCCGACGGCATCGAAACCTGGGCAGGCGAAGGCTCAGGCACAGTTAAAATTGTCGACGAAAGATCGTGGATTGAACGCAATACAGAGCTTTTCATCAAGATTCTCATTTCGGGCATCCTGCTCTTCATCCTCATCGGCTATCTCCCATTTGTAAAGCACTATCTCCCTAAGGCCCTCAAGAAAAAGCCACATATCCAGGTCGACCCTCTCGAGCTCGGCATGGAAAGCAAGAAGCGTCAGGGCCTGCTTGAAAAGAATTTCCTCTCGACAGTCATTCCTTACGTACCGCAGACAGGCACAATCAAGTTCCTGCCAAAGGGCGTAACGGGCGCATCTCCTCTCAAGGTAAAGGGTATCAGCGGCAGACGAATGATTGTCACGAATATCAGAGCTTACGAAAACAGAGAACATATCACCTTTGACGGCGAGGTCATCAGAAGACCTGAAGGCGGCGAAAAGCTCAAGTTTACAACAGGCGGCTCTGTTACAATCGTAATGGAAAGAAACGGCTGGAGATACACCTGCGTACCAACTCAGGAAAACAATGATTAAATAAAACTTTGGATGGTAAAAAAATAATTTCGGAGGTAAATATAGTATGAACGCACCTACATTATTAGTCGGTCTCGGCGGTACAGGCTGTAAGATTATCGAACGTGTTTCGGCAATGGTTACACCTGAACAGCGCAAAAACATCGCTTGCGCAGTATTCGATACAGACATCAACGATCTTCGTGGTATCGAAGAACGCAATCCTTTCATCAAAACAATCCAGACTTCCACAAAGCAGACTGTCGGTGAATATCTCAACAAGGATACTCACGCCCGCGACAGTTGGTTCCCTGTAAACGCAATCCTCAACGGCAAGACTCTCACAGAAGGTGCAGGTCAGGTCCGTTCCATTTCCCGTCTTGCACTCGAAACAGTTATCCGCGCAGGCAAGATGGAGCCAC
>JAFYNW010000374.1 GCA_017547995.1 Clostridia bacterium
AGGAATCTCCTGGCCGTAGACGATTTTCTCCCTTGTGCCCAGGCTTGTGGTTGTGGCTGTGACACGCTTTTCAACCTTTTCGCCGTTACTTACAGTGCGGCCGCTGTTGGTCTTACTCTGGAGTGATATAGTAATATTTTCACCAATATTATCAAACTCAAAGGCTACACGTCCACGCTCATCGACAAACTGACGGCTGCTTTTGTGGAGCTCTTTCCATTGTTTGCCCTCAAGCTTCCAGACTGTGATATCCATAGTCTGCACGTCCTTCCCCGGAAGGAAGTCGAAAATATGCTGGTCATTCTCCTTGCCGAGAAGCCACATCAGCTCGCGCTCCTTTTCTGTGAAACCTGCGCGGAATATTGTCATCTCCTCGTCACTCTGACTGCAGCCTGCAAGCAGGAGAAGGAGGGATAAAGCGATAACCAAAAGTAATTTCTTCATATTATTTTACCTTCAGTAGTTATTTTTTAATCATTATGCATTGTAGGGAACGTTCACGAACGTCCCGCGGGACGTCATAAATGCCGTCCCCTACGGATTATTATAGCCTATTTGCCGACGCAGAATTTGCTGAAGATTTCGTCCACAACGTCGACTGTCGGATTCTTGCCGATAATTTCGCCTAAATATGCAAGGCCACGCTCTGCATCAAGCAGGAAGGCATCGGCTGTCTGTCCCATACGGGCAGAGATTTCCGCATCGTAGAAGGCTTCAGCCGCCTTTTGCAAGAGGCCCGCCTGACGTGCATTTGTGATAAGAGTTTCATTTTCATCATAATCCACAAGGCTCTCAAGATAAGCCACAAGCTCATCCACACCGTCGCCCGTTTCGGCCGAAATATAGAATACCTTTTCAAAGCCGAAGGTGTCTGTCATGCGGATGCCGCGGTCGGATTTATTGATGACGAGAATGGAGGTTTCGGCATTTTTCGCCACGTTAATCGAGCGGTAGTCGTCGGTCGTGACAGGGTTTGAGCCGTCGATTACGCAGATTACAAGGCGGGCGCGCTTGGCAGTTTCGATGCTTCTTTCGATGCCCATAACCTCAGCCTTGCTTGTGCCCTCGCGGATACCCGCTGTGTCCACAAGGCGCAAAACTGTGCCGCCAAGGTTTACCGTACCCTCGACAGTATCGCGTGTCGTGCCTTCTTCGTCGGTGACGATAGCGCGTTCAAAGCCTAAAATGCGGTTGAGAAGGCTGGATTTGCCCGCATTAGGACGGCCGATGATGGCGCAAGGCAGACCGCCTGCGATAATCGAGCCCTTATCAAAGGTGCTGTGCAGCTTGTTGATTTCCTCCTGAGCGAGAGTGAGCAGCTCGACAGCCTTTTCGTATTCCCATTCCTCGATATCCTCGTCCGTATAGTCGCAGACGGCATAGAAATGGGCGAGAAGACCCGTCACACCGTTGTAAATGCGGATGATTTTGTTATAAATGCCGCCGTCAAGCTGATTTATCGCCGCCTTCGCCTGAGAAAGACTTTCGGCATGGATAAGGTCGCCCACAGCCTCGGCGCTGGTCAGGTCGAGCTTGCCATTGAGGAAGGCGCGCTTTGTGTATTCGCCAGCGATCGCTAGACGGGCACCTGCCTGCTGACCTGCCTTGAGCAATTCCTCCACGACAGCCTTGGAGCCGTGGCAATAGATTTCCGCCATTTTTTCACCCGTGTAGCTCTTTTCTGTGAAAAGCACGGCAAGGCAACGGTCGATGACCTTGTTATCGCACGAAAGAGCCGCGCCGTAAAGCATTTTCTTCGGCTCTTTAACGTTCTTCGTAGTGAAGATTTTATCGAAAATATCCCATGCGTCGTCACCCGAAAGGCGCACGATGCCGATAGCACAAGGAAGACTGCCGCCGGAATAGCTGATGATTGTATCCATAATTTTCTCCTTTCTGAAAAGGGAAGATAATTTTTTAATGCGGAGGGCGCATAAAATAATGCCCCTACACAAAAAATATACCATAAATCCACCGTTTGGGCAAGGGAATATGCCGTTTTTGACAGCCGAAAAATTTTTTATAATTTTTTGAAATTTTTTCTTGACATTTGTCGATTTGTATGTTATATTAGAAATGTTGCGAAATACGGGAGCGGATGGGTGCTGGTGTGCCCTCTGGTCTTCAAAACCAGTAATTGGGGTTAAAACCTCATAGGTGGGTTCAATTCCCACACGTTCCCGCCACTTTGTAAAACACTGCTTTGCAGTTTGATATATATGACCACTCGCGAGAGTGGATATTTTATGCCCAATCCGCTGAAAAAGCGGTTAATTTTACAGTTTCCGAGTCATATCGGAAGGCGAGTGCCGGTGTGACTATTCTTCATATACATACGCGGAAGCGTATAAAACTCTTCCGCTACCTTTCTCGAATTACCGCTTTTGCGGTTTATATATAAAGCCACCCGAAAGGGTGTCAAGTTGACTTTTCATTATACCACGGTCGGAAGGCGAGTGCCGGCCGCTGGATATTCTCTTCATACATTATATAATAGCGGGGATATTGCGAGTGTTCCCGCAACCTTTCAAAAATTGCCGCGACAATGCGGTTTGATATAGATAAAGCCATCCAATCGGATGGCTTTTTATTTTGTCCGTGTCGCTCTTCCCATCGAGCAGGCGGGAGGGCGCAGAAACCCTCCCCTACAACGTCCCTGTGTTTTTCGGGAGCGGCAAGCAGCTCCCCTACATATCTTGTAGGGACTGGCATCCCTGACAGTCCGCCTGATCAATGCATCGCAGATACCGCAACTGCCTTATGGCAATACAACTTGCTCTTGCAAAAAATATTGCGTTGTGTTAAACTGTGGATAGTATTTCGAAAGGGGTGGCTATATGAAAGGCTGCACAAACATCACCTGCGCTGCGTATCACAAGCGCATACAATTCAAGAAAACCGATGATTTCTGCTCGAAGTGCGGTCAGCCTCTCAGCTACGTCTGCAAGAAGTGTCACACACCCGTCGACGGCGCCAGCATCAAATATTGCCTGAGCTGTGCCGAGGAAATGGCGGCGAAGCGTGAAATGATGAAGGAAAAGGCTGTCAAAGCCGGCAAGGTTGCCATGCAGGTTGGCGAGGTTGCCATCAAGGTTGCGCCCGTCGTCGTCCCTGCAGTTGCGAGTCTGCCTGTTGTAAAGAAAATCGCGCCGAAAATCCAGAAGGCTCTGCCTGTAATCGAAAAGGCGGCACCTGTGATTCAGAAGGTTATAAAGAAGTAGATATAGAAAAAGCCACTCGGACGAGTGGCTTTTGTTTTTGTGATGAATCGTAATGCGGTACGTCATAAATGCCGTCCCCTACGGATTTATGTAGGGTATGGCACTTGCGACATATCGCGGACGAGCAATGCTCGCCCCTACGTTGTTTGAAAATATGTATCTGCGGTGCTATTTATTGCACTTTATACTTATCGAAAATCTTTTTATAAGTACACACCAGAATCGGGAAGCCGATGGCGAAGCTGGACACCATAATGACGAGGGCGGCGATTTCGTTCCACCCCTCCGCGATGCCTGCCCCGAGATACCACAGGGAATATGCCTTCCACATCCTGCCGTTGGCCTTATTATAGGCGGGAATATCGGTAATCTGTGATGGTTTTATCTCTTTTCCCGACCAGAACCACATCGGCTTTTCGTATTTTTCAGCGAACACACCGATGCTGTAAAACAGCGCGGCACAGCCGAAGGACACTATCCAGAATATGATTTTTCCTGCCATACGATACCTCTTTCGATGGATAATGTGGACACAATGCGATTTCGGGAGCGGCAAGCAGCTCCCCTACATGAGAGTGAAGTTTGCTACGCAAATGAAGAAGTGAAGCAGCCTTCGGCTATAAAGTGTTGCCGTCGGCAACGATAATGTGTGATAAATCACATTTGTTAAGCGGGACGTCATAAATGCCGTCCCCTACGGATTTATGTAGGGTATGGCGCTTGCGACATACCGCGGACGAGCAATGCTCGCCCCTACGGATTAATGAATAATGAATGGTGAAGAATGAAAAATGAAAAATTGCGGTGTGATAAATCACATTTGTTAAGCGGTACATCATAAATGCCGTCCCCTACGGATTTGTGTAGGGTATGGCACTTGCGACATATCGCGGACGAGCAATGCTCGCCCCTACGTTGTTTGAAAATATGTATCTGCGGTG
>JAFYNW010000011.1 GCA_017547995.1 Clostridia bacterium
TAAGGAGACTAACATCATGATCAACAGAAAAATCGTTATGATCCCTGGCCCAACACCAGTAGTACGTTCCATCCAGGATCAGATGGGCAGAGACACATGCGCATTCGGTGATGCAGCATTCGTAAAGGATTACAAGGAAGTAATCGACGGCGTAAAGGAAATGTTCCAGTGCGACGGTCAGGCATTCGTACTCGCAGGTTCCGGTACAATGGCAATGGAAATGGCAATCGCTAACTCCACAAAGGCTGGCGACAACATGCTCATCGTATCCCACGGCTTCTTCGGTGACCGCTTCCTCGACGTTATCAAGAGAAAGGGCATCAACGTAGATATCATGCAGAGCGAATGGGGCAAGGTCTTCACACCAGAAGAAATCAAGGCACAGCTCAAGACAAAGAAGTACGCTGCAATGACAGTAACACACGTTGATACAGCAACAGGTGCAAAGGCTCCAATCGAAGAAATCGGCGAAATGATGAAGGAATTCCCAGAAACAATCTACATCGTTGACGGCGTAGCAGCATCCGCAGGTATCGATGAAAGAATGACAGACATGAACATCGACATCATTCTTACAGGCTCCCAGAAGGCATTCGGCGTAGCACCAGGTCTCGCAATTCTCTGCGCAAACCAGAAGTCCCTTGCAAGAAGAAAGGAACTCGGCGATACAATCCCAGAATACTTCATCGACTACGAAAAGTGGATTCCAATCATGAACGATCCATCCAAGTATTTCGGTACACCAGCAATCAACCTTATCTGGGCAATGCAGGAATCCCTCCGCATCATCAAGGCAGAAGGCCTCGAAAACCGTTATGCACGTCATAAGAAGATCTCCGCAGCAATGCGCGCAGGTCTCAAGGCTCTCGGCTTCTCCATCCTCGCAGAAGAAGGCCACCAGGCAGAAACACTCTCCAACGTACTTTACATGGACGGCGTAGACGACGTAATGTTCCGTAACCTCGTTCAGGAAGAAGGCATCATCGTAGCAGGCGGTCTCGCAGCATACGCAGGCAAGATGTTCAGAATCGGCCACATGGGTAACGTAGATACACACGATCTCATCTCCTCCATGGCAGCTATCGAAAGAACAATGTACAGAATGAACCTTCTCAAGAAGGAAGAACTCGGTAAGGGCGTTGCAGCTCTTATGCAGGGCCTCGTTGACTAATTAAAACGACGAGATATTCAATTATAACTAAAAGCCACTCCATCGGAGTGGCTTTTTTGTTTGTTGCGTACATAATGGAAAAGGTTGATGACAATACGTCCATTTTATTGTAAGTATTACACAAAGTTCAAAGAAAATAATTATTGAAAATCACTATAAAACCAATGGTTTTTATTAGATTTATCTATTGGACTTCTCGACAGAACGGTAGTATAATGATAATGTTAAAAATATGTCTAATACACAGCGATTCTGTCGCTTGTTGTTGAAGACATCCGGAACAAAATCACACACGAAAAGAAACAAAAGGAGGTTGCTGAGAAGTACATGGAAAAGACACCATTGAAAAACGGCAAGTACAACGAAGACGCAAAGTCCAGCGGTAAGCTGACTCGCGAACAGTTGCTGGAGCTCGAAGAAAGAGACAAGACTCCGCGACAGAAATTGTTTGATAAGATTATTACAGCATTGCCAATTCTTATGGCAGCTATCGCATTGGCAGAATACCTCATTTTGCCAGACCTCAACCCAAATCCAATGCCACATATCTACACATGTATTATGGCGGGTGTTCTCGTTGTTTATACATTGTCTGTGCTCGTTGGCCTCTTCAAGGAAAAGAATGGTGACAAGAAGCTTATCCGTAAGCTCCGCTACAGCGCACCTCTTTACACAGTAATTCTCTTGATTCTCACAGCATACGACTATGCAACAATCAAGACAAATATCTTCACATACCCACTCGTTCCTTGCGTAAACAACATTTTGTACGCAGGTTACACAGATGCAGCAACACTTGCAAACTGTGCTCTTCACACACTCAAGCTCATGTTTGAAGGTTATGCTCTCGGCGTTATCCTCGGCCTCATCACAGGTATCACTTGTGGTTACAGCCAGAAGGTTAACTACTGGGTAGACCCAATCATCAAGTTCCTCGGTCCTATTCCAATTTCCACATGGATTCCAATCATCATGGTATTTATGTCCGGTGCTCTCGACCTCAGTGCTCTCTTCATCATCGTAATCGGTGTATGGACAGCTGTTACAAACGCATCCCGCGCTGGTGTTGCTAACATCGACAAGGCATACTTCGATGCAGCTAAGATTCTCGGTGCTTCCGAACGTCAGCTCATCTTCAAGGTTGCTATCCCATGCGCAATGCCAAACATCATGGCTGGTATGACACAGGGTATGATGACAGCATGTACAGCTATCATGGTAGCTGAAATGATGGGTGTTAAGGCAGGTCTCGGATGGTACATCACATGGGTTAAGTCCTGGGCACTTTACAACAGCATGTTTGCGTCCTTGATTATCATCTGTCTCATCTTTACATTCGTAACAAAACTTCTTAATATCGTCAAAAAGCGCGTATTGCGTTGGCAGATCGGGGTGACAAAGTAATATGGCAGTAATTCTTAAATTAGATGGCGTTTCCAAGAGCTTTGCAAGAGTAGAAACAAACGACATTACAACAGCTCTTGCTGAAGTTAATCTCGAAATGAAGAGCGGCGAATTCATCAGCCTTGTTGGTACATCCGGTTGCGGTAAGTCCACAATGCTCCGCCTTATTGCTGGTCTCATCCAGCCTACAACAGGTAAGCTCACAGTTAACGGCGAAGAAATCACAGGCACATCCCCATCCCGTGGTATGATGTTCCAGACACATACACTCTTCCCATGGCTCACAGTTGAAAAGAACATCGCATTTGCTGACCGTATGCAGGGCAAGCATAAGGAAAAGGCTTCTATCGACGAAGTAAACCGTATGCTCAAGGTTATCGCTCTCGATAACTTCCGTAAGGACTACCCAGCTCAGCTCTCCGGTGGTATGCAGCAGCGTGTTGCTCTTGCTAGAACACTTATCTGTAAGCCAGAAATCCTTCTCCTCGATGAACCACTCGGTGCTCTCGACTCCTTCACACGTATGAACATGCAGGACGAAATCCTCAACCTCTGGAAGGAAAACAAGCAGCTCGTTATCATGGTTACACATGACGTTGACGAAGCTATCTACATGGGTACAAAGGTTCTCGTTATGGAAGCTCACCCAGGCCGCATCAATGCAGCTATCGACATCGACCTCGAATATCCACGTAACCGTGCATCTTCCAAGTTCGTTGAATATCGTCGTCAGATTCTCGATATGCTCCACTTCGGTCATAAGGAAGACTAATTACACACGCATCACACACACGAAAGATTTGGTTTTAACGCTGATTTCAGCGTGAAAATATTATCCACAAACAATATTTAAGAAAAAGGAGAAACTCCCATGAACACAATGAAGAGATTTGTTTCCCTTGCTTTGGCTATGGCTATGATGTTCAGCCTCTTGGCAGGTTGCAGCAGCAAGGAAGCAACAACTACAACAACAGCAGCAGCTACAGAAGCTACAACAGCAGCTACAGAAGCAGCTACAGAAAAGGTTTTGACAGAAGCTGAAGAACTCGAACTCATGAAGCAGGAACCAGCTTACGCAGAAGGTTTCACATACTTCGCATCCGGCGGTTGTACATCCGCTCCTTGGACAGCTGACTACCTCGGCTACTTCGAAGAATACGGCATCAAGGCTGAAGTTTACATGGCTGGCGAAAGCTGGAAGGAAGCTCTCGGCACAAACTCCGCACAGGTAGCTGTTAACCACATCGCTACTTGCCTTGTTCCAGCAGCTAACGACGTTAACTATGCTATCGTAACAGGCGCTATGATCGGCTGCCAGTCCCTCTGGGTACTCGCTGATTCCGAATACAACAGCCTCGAAGACCTCAAGGGCCAGAAGATCTCTGCTCCAAACGGTATCGGTAACTCCTCTTACAACATCGGCGCTCGTTTCTTCGACGCTGACGGTATGAACCCACTCACAGACGTTGAATTCGTTCAGGTTGAATCCTCTGCTTGCGTAGCAGCTATGGAATCCGGCGAAATCGCAGCTGTAGTAGCAGGCGATATGTGGGCTTGGGACATGTGGAAGAACGGCCAGCTCAAGTGGCTCCGCTCCATCACATGGGACGAAGACTTCACAGACGAACCATGCTGTGTAACAGTTATGAACAAGGACTTCATCAAGGATAACCCACTCATGGCTAAGTACATCTGTAAGGCTATCTACAGAGCTCAGGAATACATCGGCAACAACGTTGAAGAAATCACACAGGCTCAGATCGATGAAGGCCTCCTCACAGGCGACCTCGCAAAGCTCGTTGAATGTATGGAAACATACCAGTGGGGCAAGGTTGTAGACAACGCATTTACAGAACGTGCTCTCCAGGAAATCACAGAAGACTATATCCGCATTGGCCTCCTCACAACAATGAAGGACGCTGACAAGGTTATGGAAAAGATCTGGTGGCCACAGTACGACTACTCCATCGGCGACGAATTTTAATAGTAGTCAACACTAATAACTGATTTAAGAAGACCTAAGGCAAAAGCCTTAGGTCTTTTTTCATGCCTGAAATTGTAGGGGATATTTACAAAGGTATCGCGGGCGGGCATGGAAACCCGCCCCTACGGCTATATCTCTATGGTCTTGTTGTAGGGGAGGGTCTGTTCCCTCCCGATTAATAAATCCGTAGGGCGGGGGCTTGCTCCCGCCGAAAAATATTGCGAACCGATGTCCCATAAAAATCTATAATAACGTTGTACATTCCCGTAAGGACAATTCACGAATTGTCCGCGGTGCATTCATGAATGCACCCTACGTAATCTTGTCGGGGAATCCTCTCCCTGCGGCACAATACAAAATATATAAAACTTGCACAAAGAATCTCCACCGTTTTTGTATTATATACCGATTTAGTATAAATTGATGCAAAACCTATTGACTACTAAAATAGTATATGATATAATACAGTCAAGATAAGAGATTGAAATGAGAACAACCCCCAACAATATCAAAAGCACATTTCTCAGCGGCTCTTTATTCGCCGGATAAGTCCAAAAATCCTCGTTAATACACAAAGTATTGCCTGCGGCTTTTGAACATATCGGCAAAGAAATATCTCGCTGATAAACGCACTCCGATATAGTTGGTGGCTGTCAAAGAATCAAACCCAAACCTAACAAAAAATATTAAATTAAAACATATACGGAGGAAATATTATGTTAAAGTTTTACGTATGTCAGACATGTGGCAATATGATCGAAATGGTTAAGTCTTCTGGTGTTCCGGTAATGTGCTGCGGCAAGCCAATGACAGAGCTCACAGCAAACACAGTTGAAGCTTCTATGGAAAAGCATCTTCCTGAAGTAAAGGTTGAAGGCAACGTTGTAACAGCAAAGGTCGGCTCCGTAGAACATCCAATGCTTCCTGAACACTACATCACAATGATCGTTCTCGAAACAGAAAACGGCGTATTCAAGAAGTACTTCAAGCCTGAAGAAAAGCCTGAAGCAGTTTTCGTCCTTTCTGAAGGCGACAAGCCACTTGCAGTTTACGAATACTGCAACCTCCACGGTCTCTGGAAGACAGAAATCAAGTAATAGAAAATATATTTACCTCACTATAAATTACCATTTGAACGAACTCCATTACTCCTCAAAGCCGCCCGAAAGGGCGGTTTTGCTTTTCTCTTGCCTTGTGGGGAAAAATGCGGTACAATATTATAAATTGCAGGTGAAGGTGGTGAAACAGGGTGAGCTTTGTGAAGATAAGTAAGGGCAGTCTGCCGCTCGTTATCAGTTTTCCGCACAGTGGCACGATAATGCCCGATGAAGTGGTGAAAAGTGTGGCAAAAGGGATTTTATTCCCCGGCACAGACTGGTATCTGCCTCAGCTTTTCAGTTTTGTGGGTGAAATAGGATGCAGAGTGGTGGAAAATACCATCAGCCGCCACGTAATCGACGTAAACCGCGGTCAGCTTGCCGGCATCGGCCATCCGAATCAATGCCTTGTCTACACCAAAAACACCATGGGACGCGATATCTACGTCAAAAATCCCGACAAAGCCGAGATGCACCGCCGCATTGATGCATATTATAAGCCGTATCACGATGCAATAGCCTGCGAAATCGCAGAGGCAGGGGAGAAGGTCTGGCTTTTCGATATCCATTCCTTCGCGATGGGAAGCACAGCCGATATCGTGCTGGGTAACCATAACGGCAGGACGATGGAGGAGAAGCATCTTCAGGCGATAGCCGATATTTTTACGCAGAATGGCTTTACCGTCGCCCTCAATCAGCCCTTCAGGGGCGGTCACGTCACAAAATACCACTATAAAGAAGGCAGGACGCAGACCGTGCAGATTGAGCTGAATTATCAGAGCTATATCGCAAAGCGTCGCTTCGGCAACGAGGAAAATCCTGCCGTCGACGAAACCTTGTGGAATGACTGCAGGGTGCGTCTTGAAAAAAGTTTTGAAAAAATAATTGAATATATCAAAACAGAAAACCACTCATAAGAGTGGTTTTTATTGGTTTCATGGGATAAAAAGCATGGTAAAGTGGGTATGTCTTTATTTTGTTACAAAATAAACTTAATAAAAAAGTATTGATTTTTTTAATAAAGAGGAATACACTTTAGGTATAGTGAATTCTTATGGAGGTGCTGACATGAAAAAATCCTATGAAATGGATATGATACACGGTCCGTTGGTGAAAAACGTGCTCATCTATGCGTTTCCGCTCATGCTTTCAGGCATTCTGCAGCTTTTGTTCAACGCCGCAGACGTTATCGTAGTCGGCCGTTTCGCAGGCCCTCAGGCCCTTGCGGCAGTAGGCTCGACAGGCTCGCTGACAGGGCTTTTGACAAATCTGTTTATCGGTCTTTCGATAGGCACAAACGTGCTTGTAGCCCGTTATTATGGGGCGCAGAATTATGATTCCATAAAGGAAACGATAGACACGTCTATTATCACAGCCTTCTCAGGCGGTCTTATCCTCGTTGTAGTCGGTCTTTTTGCATCCCGCCCTCTCCTTGCAATGATGGATACTCCGGCGGACGTAATCGACCTTTCTGTGCTTTATATGCAGATTCTCTTTGCAGGTATGCCATTCCAGATGCTTTATAACTTCGGTGCGGCAATTCTGCGCTCTGTGGGTGACACACGCCGTCCACTTTATTTCCTTTCCATCGCAGGTGTTGTCAACGTAATTCTCAACCTCATCTTCGTTATCGTATTTAAGATGAGCGTTGCAGGTGTTGCTCTTGCTACTATCGCATCCCACTGTGTTTCCTGCGTGCTTGTATTGCGTTGCCTTATTCAGTCGGACAGCATTATAAGCCTTGATATCAAAAATCTCAAGTTCAGCATCAATAAGATGGCGGCAATGCTTAAAATCGGCCTTCCTGCCGGCTTCCAGGGCATCGTATTCAGTATTTCCAATATGCTCATCCAGTCCTCGGTCAACTCCTTCGGCTCGACTGTAATGGCAGGTAATACTGCGGCGCAGAATATCGAAAGCTTCGTCTATACAGGCATGAATGCCTTCTATCAGACAAACCTCAGCTTCACAAGCCAGAATTACGGCGCGAAGAATCCTAAGCGAATCGACAGAGTGCTCGTCGTCTGCCTTGTGCTCGTCACAATCGTCGGCTTAATCCTGGGCAACGGCGCATATCTCCTCGGTAATACCCTCCTCGGTCTTTACAGTACAGATGCGGAGGTTATCGGCTATGGCCTCAACCGTCTTTCCGTCATTGCGGCAAGCTACTGCATCTGCGGTATGATGGACGTCTTTGTCGGCACAATCCGTGGTCTCGGCTTTGCAATTATGCCTATGATAGTCTCCCTCCTCGGTGCCTGCGTGCTCCGCGTTGTGTGGGTGCTTACAATATTCCAGATGTATCATACACAGTTCAGCCTCTATATTTCCTATCCTATTTCGTGGCTTGTCACAGCGTCTGTACATCTCTGCTGTTACCTCGTGGTACGCAAAAAGATATTTGCCAAGCTGGAAGATAAAATATCGTAAAAATGAAGATATAAATAAAACTCTCCACACCCTGTGGAGAGTTTTTCTTTGTGTATTTATCTTCCCAATACAAACATCTTCATTACTGCCGCCAGCTCACGCACAAAATTGAGCGGAAGCTGCGGAATATATGATTTCGAATGGAGATGTGTCGGCTTAAGACCGAATTTTTTCGCCATGCTTACACCGCGGAATATGTGGAATCCGTCTGTCACGATGACAACCTCATCACCCTCACTTAAAAACTCGCTTGAATACATGAGATTTTCGTAAGTTGAGGTGGCCTTGTCCTCGATGATTATGCGGGAATCGGCTATGCCTTGCGACACGAGATAGCGTCGCATAGCTTCGGCTTCGGTTATGCCTTCGCCCGGACCCTTGCCGCCTGTGACGATGATTTTCGCATCGGGATTGAGGGCGATATACTCAAGTCCCTTGTCGAGACGATACTTTAAGGTCAGCGAAAGTCGCTCGCCCTTGATTCCTGCACCGAGAATGATAACGGTATCCTCATCGTAGGTCACGTTGTCGTTTGTGCCGTAAAAATGGAGAAATCCAATGCCCGTTATGGCGAAAACCACACCGCAAAGCACAAGAATTGCGGCAATTTTGCCCCATTTCGAGCGGAGAAAATTCTTAACAGTCTGTGGATAAAATGTCCACGCAAGCACAAGGAGGGAGATAACCCCCATCACAAGCGCCTTGAAAAGATTTGCCGTAAAGGCGAGATATACTGTGTCGAGGACGCAGTATAGTGAGATGAAAATAAATAATTTTTTAAGTTTAGTAGGCATTGTTGATAGCATTTACGAGAGCATCCTTCGGCAGTCTGCCCTGTGTATAGCCGAAGAAGGTGCCGTCTGAATTGATGATATACGTCGCAGGCAAGCCTGAAACGTCATAGGACTGATAGATATCCTTGTCCTTGTCAAAGTAGACAGGGAAGGAATAGCCCTCTTCAAGCACGTACTTTGTCGCTTTTTCCACAGTTTCGCCCTTGCTGTAAGGGAGGTTAATCATCATAAAGACAACGTCGTCTCCCATTTCCTTGTAAAGCTCGTCAAAGTCAGGCATTTCCTGCTTGCAGTAATCACACCAGGTTGCCCAGAAATTGAGCACAACCTTCTTGCCCTTGCCGATTTCGGACAAAAGCACAGGATTGCCGTCCATATCGTATACGGCAAAGTCAGGCGCCTCGATTTTAGGCTTTTCACCGTCTGTTTCCGTTGGAAGATAGTTTTCAGGTGTGTAAAGTGCAGAAAGCTTACCGTATGCAAAGACAGCCACGATGAGAATTGCGGCAATGCCGAAGATGAGCATAAGTGATGATTTTGTGCGCATGATGATTTTCCCTTTCAGTTAGCCGAGCAGAGCCATAAGCTCGTTCATTTTGCCGCTCATCATAAAAATACCGACGATGATGAGAAGCGCTCCGCAGATTTTGTTAATGGTGTTGTAGTTGTTTTTGATGAAATCAAAGGTGCTCTGCAGTCTTTCAAGCAGAAGTCCGCACATGATAAACGGCAGACCAAGCCCCAGCGAATAGCAGACAAGCATAACCGTGCCCTTCATGACGGAGCCCTGCTGACTTGCCAGCATAAGTGCCGAGCCTAAAAAGGTGCCGACGCAAGGGGAATAGCCGACTGCAAAGGTCATGCCGAAAAGTATTGCGCTGAAAAAGCCGGTCGGCAGAAGATTGCTCTCGGCCTTGAAGGTCTTGTTGAGCAGCGGAATATTCAGCACCCCTGCAAAGTTAAGGCCGAAAATCACAACGATAGCGCCCGTGACTATATTGACCATAGCCTGATGCTGTGTGAGAAATGCACCGAAGGTGGATGCAAGAGCGCCGAGTGCAACGAAAATAATCGAAAATCCGGTTACAAAGCCGCAGGAATTGATAAAGGTACGCTTCTTTCCGCTGTCTGCCGAAAAATACATAATGTAAAGCGGCAGCATAGGAAGCATACAAGGGGAGATGAAGGTGACTATACCCTCGAGAAACGAGATAAGATATTCCATTTTTTCTCCATTTAATGTGCGTTGTTGATGGCATCGATGAGGGCGGAAGTTTCAAGTGAGCCCTGAGTGAAGCCGTAGAATGTGCTGTCCGAATTGAGTATATACGTGGAAGGCAGACCTGTCACGTCGTAATACTGATATACCTCATTGTCGGTGTCGAAATAGACAGGGAATGTCCAGCCCTTGCTTGCGATAAGGCTTTTCGCCATATCCTCTGTTTCACGGCCGTCGTTAGGAAGGTCGACCATCATAAAAAGCACGTCCTCGCCCAATTCCTTGTATGCCGCTTCGCAGGACTCAAGACCGACCACGCAGTCTCCTTCCCAGGACACCCAGAAATTGATGACAGCCTTGCGGCCGTCGCGGAGGGAGGAAAGGCTTACCTTGTTGCCCTCCATATCGTATACGTAGAAATCAGGTGCCTCCACCTTAGGCTTGTCGCTGTCTGTAGCAGCGGTGAGATGTGCCTCGGAATTATAGAAGCCGTTGAGCTTGCTTGTTGCGATGGCACAGCCGATGATGAGGGCGATGCCCGCCAGAATGAGCCAGAATTTTGAACCCGGTTTTCTCATAATATCTCCTGTTCTGAATAAAAATAGA
>JAFYNW010000375.1 GCA_017547995.1 Clostridia bacterium
CATTTTTATTCCCGTTCACGCAAAATAATTGCTATTCACGCATACCCTATTGCACTTGAGCAAAATATGGTATAAAATGTAAAATCAGAAGAGTATACATATTAATATACAAGGAGGAAAAAATATGAATTGTAGACTCAAAAGACTGCTTTCATCGCTTCTCGTTCTCGCGATGTTTGCAGGCTTTGTCCCTTCCACAATGTTCACAACTGTGGCCAAGGCAGCTGAGACTGGCGTCGAAAAATCACCAATCGACCAGTCTACTTACGAGACTCTCGGTTTCACAACCGACCTCGGCACAACAGACGAGTCCTACCTTACAAGCAAAAGCTATGGTAAGACTACTATGAACACAAAGAATGAGCTTTATCTCGATTACCAGGCTCACAAGAACTACGGTTGGGTTCTTAGAGATAATCTCAATCTCCACCACACAAAGTGGACAAGCTATGAAGATATCGGTGCTTACCGACTTTATGGCCAGTTTATGAACGAAAGTAAGACAGACGACCTTGACAGCAAGAACGGCTGGACTTACGGTCAGACAGGTGAAGAAGCAAGCCTTATCGGCTCCAGCATTGACAGCACAGGTTACCACTTGTCCCGTGCTTACAAGACAGCTGTTGAGTTCCGTTCTTCCAGTGGTAAGCTCGACCGTGTAGCTCAGCTTTACGTAACAGCAGGCGCAAATCGTACTGACTGGGTTGCAAAGCTTGAAATTCTCAAGTACACAAAGGGCTCCAACGGCAAGTACACAACAAGTGTCACAAGCACAAGAACACTTGGTGCTTCCCCTGCTCTCGACGAATCAGGTATGATTTTCCAGCAGTACTTCGATGCTCTCTACGATATCACAGCCGGTGACTTTGACGGCGACGGTATCGACGAAATCGCAGTATACTACGGCACAAATGAAGTAAAGATTTTCGATACAGGCTCTTCCGGTACAAGCCTCAGCGAACATCAGACTATCGGTAAAGACAAGCTTCTCAAGAATCAGACTATATCCCCACTTTATAATTCCGACTCCAAGCATGGCACCGAAAATAAGGTTGAACGCGCCGCTATCGTAACTCTTGTTGCAGGCGACCTTAAGAAGGACTTCTCTGATGACCTTGTTATCACAGTTTCCATGCCTCAGGATTCCACAGGCGATGCTCACAGAGAAAACCCTTATGCTTACATTTATGGTTATAACAAGTCTGAAGGCAAGCTTAAGGTGGATAAGGAAATTCCTCTTACTACTGACAAGCTTCAGGGCAAGGCAGAGCCTCAGGTATTCAAGACAGCAAACGCAACTATCGGCGATATCGACGGCGACTCCTATATGGAACTCGTTATCGGCGGCCGTCTTTGTGATGCAAGCAACAATGGTGTAGATGATACAGAATGGGGCGTTGGTGCGCTCATTCCTGTAGAGTACGACCACGGCTCCAATGATTATTCTGTCGGCACAGCTTCTCAGAGCACTCTCGACGAATACGACTCCGATGACGTTCTCATCAAGGATGGTATTGCTGCTCAGACTATCCGTTACCGTGCTCCTGTTGCTATGGCAATTGCAGACCTCGATGGTGTCGGCGCAGAAGCTCCAAGCCTCTTCTTCTTCTCCGGTCTCTATACTTATGATTCCGGAACACGTTCTTTCTCCGCTACAAACAAGTATCTTGATACTATCAAGAACCAGACAAACAACGCAAACGAAGACGAAACAAAGGGTCAGCACTGGATTTCCGATATCGTAGTCGGCAATTTCAACGGCAACGACGTTGGCGCTGAACAGATTATCGCTATCGTTGCATGTAAGACAGACGGCAACACAGAAACTGATCAGGACTGGTACTGGTACTACATGAGCTATATTGCATATGGCAATATAACTACAACAAAGGAAAATGACACTTTGGTTGTCAATAAGGGTGACCTCTCCGCTCAGTGCGAAGGTATCATCAACCAGGGTCGTTCCTACATCAACAGAAGCGACGTTACACGTGCTTCCACATTCGTTTCCATCGCTTGTCCTGACGTTGACAGCGACAGTATCATTCTCGAACATATCGGTACAGAAACATATTACTCCAAGCCGGAAGTTCAGGCTGTTCTCCAGTCTGCTCCATACTTTGCCGACGTAGCTGAAGTTTATGACAACTACCTCAACAATGGTGCTACAACATACGGTAAGGTTTCCTCTTCCAGCGAAGGCGGCACAGCAAGTATCGATGCAGCTCTCGGTGCATATACACACGTAGAAGCATCCATCGGTGCAGCTGCTGAGCTTGAAGTCGAACTCAGAGTAACAGCAAGCTACGAACACGCTACAATTCACGAAATTTCCGAGAGCGTTGACCATTCCGGTGGTATCGGTGACGACTACGTCGTTATGTACACAGTTCCATATCACCGCTTCTATTACAACGCAATAATGCCTAAGGCTGACGGCACTACATATACAGACGTTATGTGCATCGAACAGCCTCTCACTCCATCCACAGTTATCGTTCCTGTAAGCACATACGATGCTCTTGCAGCAACAACTGAAGGCCTTGAGCCAATCCGAGGTAATATCCTCACAAGTACACCTGGTGACCCAAGCTCATATACAACTGCACCAAAGGGCACTTGGAAATCCATCGGCTCTACACAGTCACTTACAAATGCAGGTTCAAGTAACTCCGAAACAACTGTAAGCGGCGAAATGACAACAACAAAGGAAAACAGCTTCTCCGTTGGTATCGAAGAAAACCTCAACTGCGGCTTCGGTGCAGGCTTCCTCGGCACAGGCGGCGTAATGGGTCTTTCCCAGAGCTTTGCTATTGCAGGCGGCGGCACATACAGCAATATGCACGGTGTAAGCTGCTCCGGTTCAGTTGACAACTTGCCTGCAGGCGTTACAGGCTATAGCTTCAACTGGGAATTCGGTTATTCCGAAACCAAGCTCAACGGCGAAG
>JAFYNW010000376.1 GCA_017547995.1 Clostridia bacterium
CGCAGGCTATGGCATCCGCTTTGCAAACTGGCTCTTCCTCGATGGACGCGAGCCATACAACAGCCTTGGCAATGGCTCGGCAATGCGCGTGTCGCCCGTTGCGTGGGCATTTGACGATATCGATATAGTACGTAAGGCGGCGGTTGCCGTCACAATCCCAACCCATAATCATCCCGAAGGGGTGAAGGGGGCGGAGGCTACTGCGTCTGCCATCTTCCTTGCACGAAAGGGACGTAGCAAGGCGGAAATCAAGGATTACATAGAGAAGGAATTCGGCTATGATTTATCCCGCACCTGCGATGAAATCCGTCCGGCTTACCGCCACGATGAAACCTGTATGCGTACAGTGCCCGAGGCTATAACAGCCTTTCTCGAAGGCGAAAGCTTCGAGGACGTAATTCGCACAGCCGTATCACTCGGCGGTGACAGCGATACGCTGACAGCTATCGCGGGCAGCATTGCAGAAGGCTTCTATGGCATCAGCGATGAGCTTAAATGTCAGGCGATTGACCGCCTCGATGGTCCGCTCAGAATAGTGCTCTGCAAGTTTGATATTATGCTGAATGGCTGTCCGGAGCCTGACGTGACTATACTCAACGACCTTGCATTATAGGGCAAACCTCTCCGATACTTGCATAAACCACGGGGAAATGCTATAATAGAGGCATAAATAATCCAGGAGAAATATTATGAAAAACTTCAAGAAGCCATCCGATTATATGTATCTTTCAGCGGCGGCATTCTATTTTGCATCGCTGACAAGCTTTGTTTTTGCAAAAAACAACACAATGGGCTTTATGTGGCTGTGCCTCGGCTCATGCTTCCTCTGCCTCGCTTCCGTTAATTCAAAAAAGCAATAATGGTTGAAACACGGGAACTTTTATGTTATAATCAAACCATAAAACATTCCACCAAAGGAGACAAAATTATGGAAATTCTTGCTAATTCTTTCCGCGGAGATTTCAAGGACCTTATCTACACAGGTCATATTGCAGTTGTTGACTACGAAGGCAATCTTCTCTATTATTGCGGCGACCCTGAAAAGGTTGCTTTTGCCCGCTCTTCCGCAAAGCCTATGCAGACAATGTGCGCTATGGAGTCTGGCGCTATCGATGCATTCTGCCTCAGCGAAGACGAAATTTCCCTTCTCTGTGCATCCCATAACGGTGAAAAAATGCACGAAAACGGCGTAAGAAGCATTCTCTCCAAGGCAGGCCTTGATGAAAGCTATCTCCAGTGCGGAAAGCACGCACCATTCGATGCTCCATCTGCAAAGGCTCTTGAAGATGCAGGCATCCCATTCTCTGAAATCCACTGTAACTGCTCCGGTAAGCATTCCGGCATGCTCATCACAGCAAAGCATCTCGGCGAAAGCCTCGATGATTACTACACACGTCCACATAACGTGCAGCAGCGCATCACAAATATGATTGCAGACCTCTGCTGCTACGATGCAGATAAAATCGTTCTCGGCACAGACGGCTGCGGCGTCCCTGTTCACGCACTCCCACTCAAGAACTTTGCTCTCGGCATCGCTCGTCTTGCAAAGGCAGACTGTCTCCCGGGCAAGCGCGCTGAATATGCAAAGCGTATCACAACAGCAATGCGTAACTATCCTCTCATGATGTCAGGCACAGGCCGTATCGATGCCGCTCTTATGGATAACCTCAACGTATTTGCAAAGTCGGGTGCAGACGGATACTTTATCGTAGGTCTTATCGACCAGGGCATCGCAATGGCAGTCAAGATTGACGACGGCAACGGCGACGTACGTGATATGGTTGTTGTTGAAGCACTCCGTCAGCTTGGTGTTATCAATGAAGAAAATGCTCACCACTTTGCAAAGTGGGCAAAGAAGGAAGTAAGAAATCATAAGGAAGAGCTCGTAGGCTATACACTCGTTGATTTCCAGCTCCACAAGGCAGAATAATTATTTTATTGCATAAGAAAAGCCACCCAATCGGGTGGCTTTTTTGTTATGTCATTCTGAACGCAGTGAAGAATCTCCAGCGGTTTGCAAGATATGTGTAGGGTACGGCATTTATGACGTACCG
>JAFYNW010000377.1 GCA_017547995.1 Clostridia bacterium
CGTTACGTACTTGCCGCCCATATTCTTATATAACTCAAGCACCCAGTCCTGTGGGCAAATCTGCTTGTGCCATACGATAAGGCCGCGTGTGTTAAGCTCGAGAGCCTTGCCGCGCTGAATAATAATTTCCAGGATTTTCCTGATTTTACCCTCGTATCTGCGAAGGTCGCAAAGCGAAACATCGCCACCGAAAGCCTGCTCCATCTTACGGAGAGGGAAGTCGATATGCCCGATGCTGTCGTAATCGCAAAGGGAAGCCATCTTGATTACCTCGTCAAGATAGTGATTCATAATTTCAAAGCACTGCTCAGGCGTCTTGTAGTCAATTTCATAAATATCACGTCCGTCAGCAAGATTATGCACGGAAGCAAGAACGAAATCGAAGCGTGAAGAATGAATCAGCTGATTGCTGTCAGCAAGGTTTGTATGAGGCTGACCGAGCTCGATAGCATTGAGCAGGGTAAGCTTGTCCTTGTATTTTTCCTGAAGACGAGCCGTTTCCTGATTTCTCGCATCCTGACGGGCAGAATAATAACTGTCCTTATAACCGGGCATAACGTCAAAATGTTCGGTTATTGCCAGAACGGAAAGACCTTTCTCAATTGCCGAAAGACAAAGCTCCTCAGGAGAAAAACGTGCATCGAAGGAAAAATTGCTGTGGGAATGTAAATCTATCTTAAGCATAGCGGAAATCCTTTTGCGTGTTATCTGTAATATAATTATTATAACATAAGTAAAGTGAAAAGTGAATAATTTTTCGAAAATATAAGCATAAAATTTGTGTAAATTGGGTATAAATATCATAAGCAATTCAAACGTAAGGAGAAAAACAATGTTCAATAAACTTGCACTGCTTTTGGTAATCATCGGTGCCATCAACTGGGGCGCTATCGGTATTTTCGGCATCGACCTTGTGGCGACAATTTTTGGCGGACAGGACGCACTGCTCAGCAGAGTCATCTATACGCTTGTGGGACTGTCCGGTATCTGGTGCATTTCATTTCTTTTCGGCAAACACGACACAGACGTGATGTAGCGTCTCTTAACGTAGGGGAGCTGCTTGCCGCTCCCGCGGAAAGATAAATCGGGCCCCCAGGTGAGCCTGCTCAATTGGGAGAGCGAAGCGATAATAAAAAGCCACCCCGTAAGGAGTGGCTTTTGCTATGCTATTGACCAAAGTGAGAAAGTGCTCTCATAAGATTGTCAGGTGATTCGCCGAGAATGATAATGCAGCAGATGTAATCATCGCCGACCTTTCTGATGAAATAATCGTTGTAAACTTCGCCATCAATGAGAAGGCTCATGGAGTAATACTCATTATCGCAGATGTTTGTCAAACCGGAGGAGAGAAGCTCAGCGCTGTCGCCCTGCTCATAGAAGCTCTTGAGGATAGCTTCGGCATACATTTCACTGGTGATGAGTTCCTTGTTTTCAACTTCGGAGAAGTTCACGAAATGAACGATAGTTGTTGTAAGGTCAGCATCATTCTGAACTACCATATCGTAGATGATGCTGTCGTCCTCGGAGGAGATAAACTCAGCAATCTGAGCGTCATCTTTAGCGATAGTGTGGCCATCATCCACCGTGCAGTCGAGGTGAGCGAAGTTGTTGATGTAGAAGTTGCCATCCCATACACCGCGTTCAAATCCTGTTTCAGGAACAGGTGTGGAAGGAGGTGTTACAGGGATTTCAACAGTAGTACCGTCTGTGAGAACAACGGAATAAGTTGCCGCATCAAATTCAATGTAGAGGTCAACAAGGTTGGAAATTGCACGGACAGGAAGGTAAGTTGTGTCATTGTAAGAGATAGGATAAACAACTGTGCCGTTCACGTCTGTGAATGTCTGAACTTCGCCGTAGTAAGTTACGTTGAGGCTCTTGTTGAGGATAGCGGAAACAGTTTCCTTGCCTGTCTTTGCTTCGCCGATTGGGTCAGCGGCAGGCTCGATTTTGGCATCACCGCCAAGCACTACGGAATAAGTTGTGCTGTCCCAGGAAATAGGGAGGTTGATGAGGTTGGAAATCGCGCGGACAGGAAGATAAGTTGTGTCGTTGTAGGAGAGAGGGTAAACGATATTGCCGTTTACGTCTGTGAAAGTTCTGAACTCTCCATCGTAAATAATTTTAAGGTCGCGGTTGAGCAAAGGCTTGATGTTTTCCTTTTCGTTCGCAAAAGCAGAAACACTGAGGGAGAGCATCATAACGACTGCAAGCATAAGCGAAAGAAATCTTTTCATTTTGCATTCTCCTTTTTAATTTCTGAAAGGGCAGGAGAGACCTGCCCTTTTGAGTTTGTTACAAGCCTTCCCCACGAATGAGGGAAGGTGTCCCAAGATGCGTGGGACGGGAGAGGTGTATATGTCAATCTGCGTCCACCTCAGTTCCGCAGACGATATTCCTTAAAAGTGAGGAAACTTAAATTATGCGTTCTTGACGTACTTGTCAATCCAGTCGAGGATTTCCTTACATCTTCTGTTACGGGATGTAGGCTTGCCGATGGAGCGCATCTTATGGCTGTAGCCGTGGAAGATAACGAATCTTGTTTCAACGCCGTGCATCATAAGAGCTGTGTACATCTGAACAGCTTCCTGCATTGGGCAGCGGTAGTCGGAGCCGTACTGGAGGAAGAGAGTTGGTGTCTTTACGTTTGGAGCATACTTGAGAGGGGAAGCTCTCCAAGTTTCTTCGAAAGCATTCCAAGGTGTGCCGCCCATCTGTGCATTACAGAAGTTTGTAATGTCGGAGCAGCCGTACATTGTAACCCAGCTGGAGATACAGCACTGTGGAACAGCTGCCTTGAAGCGGTCTGTGTGGCCGATTACCCAGTTGGACATATAGCCGCCGTAAGAGCCGCCGCCGATACCAAGACGGTCTGCGTCCATATCAGGATACTTTTCGATAACCTTGTCTGTGAATTCCATAATATCCTGGTAATCCCAGATGCCGTACTTGCCTGTGATGCAAGCGAAGTCATCGCCGCGGCCGGAAGAGCCACGTGGATTACAATAGAATACGAAATAGCCTTCGGAAGCAATCCACTGAAGGTCGAGCATGAGCTCACGGCCGTAGTTGGCACGAGGACCGCCGTGTACTTCGATATAGCCAGGATACTTCTTGCCAGGCTCATAGCCGTAAGGCTTGATTACCCAACCATCGATTTCGATGCCGTCGGAGTTGACGAACGTGAGATATTCAGGCTTGTTCATCTGATAAGTTTCATTGAACTTCTTGTTGAGAGCAGTGATAGGACGGAAGTTCTTGCCTTCGATAGCGTAGATTTCCGAAGGCATATTGTATTCGATACCAACAGCCGCAATCTTGTCTTCATGGATTGTGTAGGAAGCAATCTGGATTTCTTCATCGGAGATACGTACAGGCTTGTCGTCTTCAAGGACGTAAAGACCTGTGCCGAAACGCTTTGTTTCGAGGAAGTAAAGCTTGTTGTTCTTTACCATGAAGGAAGAGCCTGCGCCGTTTACGCCGTCTGTAACCATACCGAAGCCGAAATCGCCTTCAGGAACGTAAATCTGCTTGAGTTCCTTTGTTGCGAGGTCAATCTTCCAGAGCTGTGCGCCTGCAATCTTGGAGAAGTCAGCAACACGGCCAACAAAGTAGATGCAGTCTTCGGAAACAGCCATGCTCATAACAGAGTATGTGCCTTCTTCAAGGTATGTTTCCTTAGCGCCTGTCTTGAGGTTGTAGCCGTAGATACCATCTGTGAAGGATGTTGCGCCTGTGAGCATTTCGCCGGAATAGAAGAGAGTCTTCTTGTCAGGAGAAAGCACAGCGTTGTCTGTGGAGAAGAGCTTATCTGTGATAGCCTTCAGCTTGCCTGTTGTGCGGTTATACTTATAGAGGCGGTTTCTCTTCTTGTTGATGTAGCCCATGCCGTCGAAGCGGTAAGGGAATTCGTCTGCAACTTCATAGTCGAGAGTTTCACGCCATTCTTCGAGAGCCTCGTCGCGCTTCTTGCCCTTGAGACCTGTAAGGTCAGGGTAAGCATTGTCGAATGTAGCGCGGATGAGGTAATCGTTGCGTTCAATCTTTGTAGCGGAAGCGCCGTTGAGCTCGATGCGGAATGCTTCTTCAGCTTCGCCGCCGTCAAGGCTCATTTCATAGAAGACAGTAAGCTGTTCGCCCTTCGCCTTGAGCTTCTTGTCAGCTTCATTTCTGAGAGAGGAGAAGAGGATTGTGTTGGAATTAACCCATGTGAATGAGCCTTCTGCACCGAAGTTAGTAAGCTTCTTCACCTTGCCTGTCTTGTAGTTTGTAAGATAAATCTTGGAAAGATAGCCGTTTGTCTTGTTGTCGCCGATTCTGACCAGGAATGCTACGTTCTTGCCATCAGGAGAAAACTGAGCGGAGTTAGGCAGCATCAGGTCTGTAAAGTCTTTATATGTATACTTTTTCATAGTAATATTCTCCTTATGCCTTGATGTACTTATAGAGCCACTGTGTGATTTCCTTGAGTCTTCTGAGGCGGTGCTTTGGCTTGCCGCTTCTGGAAAGCTCGTGGTTTTCGCCCTTGAAGAAGCAGATTCTTGTGTCTACCTTGTTGTTAAGGAGAGCGCGGTACATCTGTTCAGCTTCAGGCTGAGTGCAGCGGTAGTCTTCGAAGGAATGGATGAACATTGTAGGAGTCTTTGCCTTGTGAACGTGCTTGAGAGGGGACTGGGAGTAAACCTTTTCGAAATCGTCCCAGATGTCGGACTGGATTTCACGCATACCTGTGCCAGGAATGTCACCAACGAGGTTGAAGTGACCCCATTCAGCGATGGAACGCTGGGAAACAGCCGCTGCGAAACGGTCTGTGTTGCCGATAATCCAGTTAGTCATGAAGCCGCCGTAGGAGCCGCCTGTTACGCCAAGCTTGCTTGCGTCGATAGCAGGGTAAACCTTGAGCACTTCGTCAACGAATTCCATAAGGTCCTTATAGTCGATATCGCCCCACTTGCCGCCGATTTCATAGAAGTCACGGCCTCTGCCTGTGCCGCCGCGTGGGTCGCAGAACATGACGAAGCAGCCGTCACTTGCCATAACCTGCATTTCGTGGAAGAATACGTGGCCGAAGGATGTGTGTGGGCCGCCGTGGATTTCGAGCACTGCAGGATACTTCTTTGTTGGGTCATAATCCTTTGGCTTGAGAACGAAGCCGTTGATAACGTAGCCGTCGGAGTTTGTGAAGGAAACAGGCTCAGCTGGAGCAACGTATTTGCCGGAAAGTGCCTTTGTGTTGAAGGCTGTCTTCTTGATAGCCTTGCCATCCTTGAGAGCGTAAACTTCCTGAGGACATACGTCTGTCATACCTGTGCAGATAATCTTGCCGCCAGATATATCGAAGGAGTCGATTGTCATGTATGTATCTGTAACCTGAGTGATTTCGTTATTTTCAAGCTTGAAGATATGGCTGTTGTTATTGAGAGTACCGAGGAAATAGAGTGTATTGCCGATAA